>SBBH01000164.1 GCA_005239795.1 Planctomycetales bacterium | reverse complement strand
GGGCCGATGGTGGCGGTCCTTCCCGACGGCTGGAGGATTGCCAAGGCGTCTTCCGCTTGGATCGTCTCGCCGGCTGCCAGGAGGAGCGCGCGTTCGGCGAAGCTCCGGAGCTCCCGGACGTTTCCGGGCCAGGCGTATTCGGTCAGGGCCCGCAGGGCGGCCGCCGACAGCGTTTTGGCGGGGAGTTTGTTCTTCTCAGAGGACTCCTTCAAGAAATGCGAAAGAAGCAGGGGGATGTCCTCCCGGCGGTCGCGCAAGGGGGGGAGCGCGAGGCGCACGACGTTCAAGCGGTAGAAGAGATCCTCGCGGAATTTCCCCTCGCTTACGAGCTTTGCCAGGTCGCGGTTGGTGGCGGCGATGATCCGGACGTCGACCGTCAGGGAGGAGGCCCCGCCGACGGGGCGCAGTTCACCGTTTTCGAGCACCCGGAGGAGCTTGGCCTGCATGTCGAGGCTCATCTCGCCGATCTCGTCCAAAAACAGCGTCCCCTTGTGGACCGTCTCGAAGAGCCCCTTCTTGTCCTTGACGGCTCCGGTGAACGCTCCGCGCACGTGCCCGAAGAGCTCGCTTTCAAGGAGCGTCGGCGAGATCGCGGCGCAGTTTTCAGACAGGAACCGCTTGTCCTTGCGGGGGCTTGACATGTGGATGAGGCGCGCCACCAAGTCCTTCCCCGTGCCGCTTTCGCCCGAGAGGAGCACCGTCACGTCGGTTTCCTTCAGGCGCTCGAGCTGGTGGAAGACCTTCTGGATCGCCTCGGATTTCCCCAGCATCGTGTGGTAAGCGTATCGGTCGGCGAGGGCCTTCTGACTGTGCTCGAGGACCTCGCGCACTTTCTTGAGCTCCTGTCCTTGGGTATGCATCTTGGCCTCGAGCTGTTCGTTCAGGGTCCGGATGGAACGGTTCGCCTCCTCGAGTTCCCGGCGCCTTCGGACGTTGTCCTGGTAGAGCCGGGCGTTCTCGATCGCGATCGCTGCCTGGTCGGCGAAGGCCACGAGGAGCCTGAGGTTGTTCTCGTTGAACCGCTCCGAGACGAAGCGGTTGTCGACGTAGACCGCCCCGATCACCTTCTGTTTGGAGAGGAGCGGCACGCAGAGGATCGAGCGCAATTTCAGGTTGAGGACCGAGATCTTTCCGCGGAAACGTTCGTCGGTCTGGGCGTCTCGCGCCAGGATCGGCTCGCGCCGTTCGATCACGCGATGGGCGATGGTGTTCGAGATTTTGAATTCCGGCCGGTCCACGATCTCCTGGTCGATGTTGCGCGCCACGGCGATCCGGTAGGGGGGCGCCTCGCCGACGGCCACGACCCTTCCCTCCTCCGTCAGGATCAGGAATCCGCGCTCGGCGCGCACCACCTCGACCACCATGTCCATAATCATGTTGAGGAGCTTTTCGAGATCGAGTTCGGAGTTGACGGCCGCGCTCAGCTTCTGCAGGAAGCGCATGTCGTCGCGCTCGCGCTTCAGGCCCGCCGCGTCCCCCTCGAGGAAGTCGTGCTCGGCGCTTTTTAAGGTCGATTCGACCTCGGCCTGGGCCTGGCTCATGCCGCACCGGGAGAAGGCGTCGGCCGCCTGTTTTAAGAGCTGGATCGCGTCGCGCCGCCGGTTTCCGGAGACCATCAGGGTCTGGGCGAGATAGGACCGCGCCTTTTCGAGTTGGACCTCGGCCACCCCGGGAAGGTCGTCCGCCTCCTCGGCGATCCGGATCGCCTTGTCGAACATCTGCTCAGAGGCCGCCATCTGCAGGGCACGCCCCTCCAGATGCCCCAGCGCGACGTATCCCCGAACCTGAAGCGGGGGCTTCATGTTTTCGATGTCGAGGCGCAGGCGTTCGGCCGAGGGGCGGGCTTCCTCCGCTTGGCCGAGTCCTGTGAGGGCTACGATCTGCGCCAGGCGCGTCTTAAAACTTCCTTCGGCCTGCTCCAAAGAGGAATAGAGCCGTTCGGCCTTCGTCAGCGTCCCCAGCGCCTCCTCGAAGCGGCCGAGCGCGTTTAAGTGGTGTCCGCGGGCGAGAGCCGCCTCCGCCTGGAGGAGGGGCGCCTCGATCTTGAGGCTGGCTTCTGACGCGCGCGCGGCCCAATCCAGAGCTGCTTCCGGTTCGCCTTGGGTCTCGTGGAGGCGGGCCACCAGAAGCATTTGCTGGACGAGACCCGCCGTGTCTCCGATCTCCCCGTAGAGCGTGCAGCATTTTTCAATGTGGCGCGCCGCCTCGTCGGTGGCCCGGTCCCCGAGCAGGGCTTCCGCCAGCCGCAGGTGGGCGCGGGCCGCGATCCTGGCGGTTGCCTCGGGGGCGCGTCGGCACCGCTCGAGGGCTTCCAAGAGGCAGCGTCGGGCCTCGGCGCGGTTGTCCTGCTCGAGGTAGAGCTCACCAAGCCTCAGGAGGATGCCCGGGGCGTCATCGCGGCGGCCCATCTCGTCGCCGATCTCAAGCGCCGTGGTGAAGGACTCGATCGCCTGGGGATAGGCCAGGAGCCCCGCCGCCCGCTCGGCGCAGCGCAGGTAATAAGGGAGGGAGGCCTCAGGGGTCCGGCTGTGCCGGTAGTGGCGGGCAATTTCCTCGATCGGGGTATCGGGTGTTTCTGGCTCCGCCTTCAGCGCTTCAGCAACGCGCTGGTGCCAACGCTTGCGCATCCCCTCGTCGATCTCCTTGTAGAGGGTCTTGAGCAAGGTGTCACTGGCGACGGCATAGACCCGTTCTCGGTTGATCTCCGTTTCAGAAAGGAGTCGTTCATGGACGAGGTTCGTCAGGATCGTGTAGAGCGGGGTGCGGTCGATCTCCGTGAGGATGTGCAGAAGATCGAAGCTGATCCGCCGTCCGATGAGGGAGGCGGCCGCAAGCACCGTCGCGTGCGGCTTGTCGAGGTGACTGGCCTTCTCGAAGAGCCAGTCCTCAAGCCCTTCGGAAGGCTTGACCCGCTCGACCGATCCCGCGTCGACGTGCCAGGCGCCCCCGCGCTTGTAGAGGATCCCCTGTTCGGCCAACCCTTTCATGGTTTCCTGGGCTACGAGGGGGTTCCCTCGGGCCGCGGCAACAATCTTCGCGGCCAAGGGATCCTCAAGGCTCGGACGCCCTAGCATCGATGCGGCGATCTGGATGATCTCAGGGGTCGCCAGCGGAAGAAGCGGCAGGTCGTGCCAGTGGCCGAAGGAGGCCAAGCGGGGGAGCATTTCGTGGAACGGCGTGACTTCCCCTTTGAGCGGATCCTTGGCCGTCAGGCACAGGAGGATGCGGAACCCGGCTGTCTCGGCCGCCAGCCTCTCGAGGAGCTGGCAGGAAAGCCTGTCCATCCAGTGGACGTCTTCCAGGATCACGATCACCGGTCCGATCTGAGCCAGGATCTGCAGGAGTCCTGCGAGGTCATGGGCGAGGCGCCGGGGATCTGCGAAGAGCGGTGGGCGGATCTTTTCCAGGGATGTGTGGCGCGAGAGTGTGTTCGAGAGGCGCTTGAGCCCCCCTGCTAAGGAGGATGTGGCGCGCGCCACATCTTCGGGCCGCGCCCGCTTTTCCAAGAGCACCCATCCCATTTCTGCGACGGGGGCGAAGGGGGCGTAAGGGCGGGCAGGCGGGGGATCGCAGAGGGCGTGGATCGCGAGGGCCCCTCCAAAGAAATGTGCGGCGCCGAATTCCCCCACCAGGCGGCTGCAGCCAGTTCCCCGTTCGCCATGCAAGAGCGTCACGGCCCCTTCGCCGCGGACAGCCCGCTGGAAGAGCTTTTCGAGGGCCGCGATCTCCCGCGCGCGCCCTACGAAGCGGGGGAGATAAAGGTGTCGGCTTCCCCGCTCGACGCGGCTCTCCTGGACCTCGCGCTTGCCGATCTGCTGCGTGAGGAGAGAGAGGACCTCGTCGGCCGACTGGCACCGGGCGCTGGGATCCTTGGAGAGGAGTTTTAAGATCAGCCGCTCGAGATCCCGCGGGATCTGGGGATTGTGCGTGCGCGGCGGCGTGGGAGGGGACTCGATCTGCTTCATAATGAGCGCCAAGGGGTCGGAATCCGTGAAAGGAGGGCGTCCCGTACAGAGTTCATAGAGCAGCACGCCCAGGGAATAAAGATCTGCCCGCGGATCGATTCCCATGCCCTTGGCCTGCTCAGGCGCCATGTACTCAAGGGTTCCCGAGGCCGCCACGCGCGGATCACCGAGGGGGTTCGAGGGGGTGAATTCCTTAGAGAGGCCGAAGTCGATGAGGCGGATGGCGCTGGCGGGAGTGACCAGGATATGGGCGGGTTTCAGGTCCCCGTGAATGATCCCCTGGGAATGGATGTAGCGCAGGGCCCGGCAGATCTCGATGGCAATCTGGGTGGTCGCATGGATGTCGCGCCGCTCGTGCGGGTTTAAGGGGGCTCCCTCGACGAATTCCATCGTGAAGTAGTTTTTGGCCAGATCGTAAACCGCGATGATGTTCGGGTGTTTGAGGCGGCTGATGGCGTGGAACTCCCGTTCGAACCGCTGCGTGCTGTCCTTGACGGCGGAGTCGGTTCGGAGGAGCTTGATCGCGGCGCGGCGCTTGAGTTTGTTGTCGTAGACGCGATAGACGACGCCAGAGGATCCCTGCCCCAGCTTCGCTTCGATGTGATAGCGTTTATCGATCTCGGCGACGGGGTTCTGAGTCGACATAACCAATCAATCTATACAATGAGGGAGTGGGGAGGCGCAAGAAGAAGCGTAAACAAAAAAACGTATTTCCTCCTCTAGATGTAAACGAAAATTCCACAAATAATGTTATGGGGGTGATAGTTTTTTTAAATTGACGTAAGTTAATATATAACAGTAAGTTAATTATTATATATTAATCATATTTGGTATATTTTTTGCCGAAATTCATCTCCATGCTTCACTCGTTTCTAAAAAAATCTTTATATTCCGTTACGTTTTTTATATTGGTAGCTTTTTTATCGGGGTGCTCCTCTTCCGTCCGGGAGGTTTGCGCGGAGGCTGGATTTACGTCGTTTGTTCATCTCTCTGAGGAAGAGCGTCTCTTGGCATCCCAGGCACTTTGGCGCTCGTTGGAGGTGGATGCGGCTGCTTCATTTCCGATTCGCTCTTGGCTTGAAGTTTACCTCAAGGAAAATTCCCCTCGTGTGGCCCGCGAGTTGGAAAGAGCCCTGGAGCATGCCCTGGGGGGGCCTTTGGTTGGGCACCTTGTTCTGGAGGCGTCTGCCGGAACATCCCTGTCGGAAGCTGCCGCCTGCCGCCTCCTGGGCGATCCTCGCCAGGCTGTACGCCTCTGCGCCGTGCGCTCCCTGACTTCCTTGGGGACGCCGGAGGCTCTTTTTAAGTTGAGGACGCTCTTTCTCTCTGAGACGGCGGATAGCCAGACGCGTTTTGCTGCCGCCCAGGGGCTTTTTAGCGCCGGGCAGGACGCGTTTCTCGTGCAGTGGTGCGACGGTCAGCCGCCTGCAGCCCCAGCGGATGAGTCGACGCGTGATCTTATGCAACGCGTCAGGGATTTGTTCACGGCGCAGGTTCGCGCTGTTTCTTCATCGGAGTCGTCGGGATCGGGTGCGTCGGCGTCTTTCACGCGGGCGGGGCCGTCCGCGCCGGGCGTGCAGTCCCGGAAGGCCTGGGAGGGAGGAAACCCATGGTGATCTCGAACATGCAGGTCAGGAAGGTCTGTCAGGTTTCGGGATGCGGCGGCGTGACGCTCGCCAAGGGGTACTGTTGCAAACACTATTACCAGATCAAGCGACATGGCGCTGTGGGCGCCTCTCCTCGACGCCGGGTTTCCCATGGGGGATCTCTGGGAGGTGTGGACCGCGAGCGCTCGCGCCGCTGGTTGGCAGGACTCGGGGACACCTTGGGAAGCGAGCGGCCCACGGGTGCACTCGCCCATTGCACGGTGCGCGGATGCGCCGGTTCGACATTCGACCAGCGCCTCTGCCGTCTCCATTATATCAAGATGCGCCACCTGGGGCTCTCGGGTGCTGTGGAAGCGGCGGGCGAAATCGAAGCGGAACGCGAGGATCCCTGGGCCTGGATGGAGGAGGCAGTCAAGGATTGACGCGAAAGAGCCGAACCATAAGAATCGATTTTGACGCTGCTTAACTCGCGTTGAGCGGCCAGAGCCCATGTTCGGCAAACCGCACGCTTGGGGTATTGAGATCGGGAGCACTTCTCTCAAGGCGGTCTATCTCGCTTTGGAGGGGACGACCCCGACAATCGTCGATTGGTACCTCGCCGATTACCAAGAGGGGGAGGAGGGAGAGGCGGGAAGGCTTGCAGCGGCTCAGACTGCCCTCCAGGGTTTTCTCAAAGAGCGAAAGGTCCGTGCCAGCGATGTGGTGGCGGTGGCTGTCCCCGGACGCGCCGTCTTCTCGAAATTCATCAAACTTCCCCCCGTCGAAAAGAAGCGGATCCCGGAAATCGTCAAGTACGAGTCCCGCCAGCAGATCCCCTTTCCGATTGACGATGTGGTCTGGGATTTCCAACCCACCCAGGAGGAAACCCCGCCCGGCGAGGAGATCGAGGTGGGGATTTTCGCTGTCCGCCGCGAGGTCGTGCAGGAAAAGATGGGGTTTTTATACCAGGTGGGGATCCGGCCCACCATCATCCAGGGAGCGAGTCTTGCGCTTCTCAATTGCCTGAGCTTTGGCCGGACGATCGACGGGGCGACGATCGTCGTGGACGTGGGAGCTGAGGCGGCCGATCTCGTGATCCTGCAGGCCGACGGTTTCTGGCTCAGGAACCTTCCTACCGGGGGGAGCGCTGTGACGAAGCGTCTGCAGGAAAGATTGCAGATTTCGTTCAAGGACGCCGAGAAGCTCAAGTGCGAGGCGGCCCACTCCAAGCAGGCTGAGAAGCTTCTGGGGATGATGAAGCCCTCTGTCGCGGGGTTCGTCCGTGAGATCCAGATGTCGCTGGGGTTCTACAAATCCCAGCACCCCGATATCCGCTTCACAAAGTGTTTCGTTACCGGGCAGGGGTTTCTGCTCAAGGGGCTTGTTGAAGCCGTGGTCGAGGGGATCCAAACGCCGCTGGTGCGCCTGACGGTCCCGGAGGGGATCCAAACCGGGCCGGGGATCAAAGCCGCTGATTTCGCCAAGGCGGCGGACCGACTGGGAGTTCCTCTAGGGTTGGCCCTGCAGGGACTGGGGTTGGGGAAGCTGCGCCTCAATCTCATCCCTCCCGAAGTGGTCCGGGCCCGGCGTTCTGCCGAGCGGAAACCTTACGCCCTGACGGCCTCTCTCTTCGTTTTCCTGGCTGTCCTTTTCTTCTACCTGAAGGTCGTCTCGGTGGGGCAAGCGGCCCTCGAGAATGGGCGCCAGGCCAAGGAACTTTTGGATGACCTGACCGCTCGGCAGGAGGAGATCCGCAAGGTTCGCGACGATCCGGCATCCAGCTACAAATTCATCGAGGGTTTGGAGCATAAGCTCTTGAGCGAGATCCGCTTAAACCTCCAGACAGGGTTGCCGCACGATCAGTACCTAAGGGTCCTGAAAGAGGTTCTGAAGATCCTAACGCCGGGAGAGGCGTGGATCGAGGGGTTAAAGATCGAGATCCTGCCACATCCGCGCGCTGCGAAACCGGATTTTCCTTCGGAAGCCCCTCGCAAGATCGTCCGTGTGACGCTCGCGGCTTACACCAGCGCTAAGGCAGATCCGGACGCCACCTTCGGTTGGATCAGGGACAACATCATCAAGAAGGTCAAGGATCGATCGATGTTCGATTGCACGGATGATTGCGACCGCATGGTTGGCGCGAAGGTTCTCACGTCCCAGGATGTGGCCGAATTCAAGAAATCTGTGGCGAAGAAGAGCGAGACCCTCACAGGTGTCTGGGGCATTGATCGGTCGACCATTTTGGGCACCGATTCCTTCAGGGTGTCATGGCTGGTGGTTCCTGGGGGAGGCAAGCCTCAATGAGCCTCGACAAGGCGAAGGGAAATTCCTTCTGGATCGGGACGGGGTTGATCCTCGCCTTGCTCTTGGGCGTGGGAGGGTGGGAAATCTGGGGCGAGCTTTCCTCCGTCCGAAAACATGCCGAACAGTTCATCAAATACAATGAGGAGATCAAGGGGAAATCGAGGGATTCCAACCTTCTTCCTTCCAACGCGGAGATCCAATGTTGGAAGGGGCTTTACGAGGGGTTCGAGAAGGATTTCTCCGCAATCCAAGTGAAACTGGCGGCCGAGGAGGAATTTGAGGACCTCTATTTTGAATCGGGTTTGCGCGAGGAAGTCCGGGCCAAGGAGGCCGTGCTCCCCAAGGATCTTGATGTCAGTGTCAATATGGCCCGGGCTGCCGAGCATTGGTTTTTCCAGGGCTCTAAGCACAACGTCCCGGCTCGGGCGTTTGACGACCAAGGGTTCAAGGCTGCTCATACGACCGCCATTGGGCAGCTCCAGGGTCGTATCGAAACCCTTAATGAGGGGAGCGAGGGAAAACTGAGCTTGCCGAGCTTGTCTGATGCTGCCGGGGCCGATGTGGCTGCCTTGATCCTGGAGGTGCAGAAGGCGTATTGGAGCGCTTACAAATTGGTGCAGATCCTGATGGCATTCAATGAAAAGAACCCCCGGGCGGGGCTCAAGGTTGAGTCCATCGATTTTGTAACGCCCCTCGGCCCTGGAGGTTCAGGCGCCAAGCCGAGTGCCAAGGAGGAATTGGCGGTCCGCGAGACGGCGTTCTACCGCACGATCCCCCTGAACTTGAGGGTGCAGGTTGATTTCACGTTCCTCCCGGCATTGGTTGAGGGGATCTTGAAACCGGAAGCGGGAAAATCGATCGGGGCGTTCCGTTTTCGAAGTCTTTTTGATGTTGGCGACCTCCAGCCGGCAGGGGAGGAAGCCAGCAAGTCCCATAAGACCCATAAGAAGGGAGAAACTCCTATCAATCGGGAGAGGGTCGGATCGCGCGTGGCGGTGACGATGCAATTGGAGTGGTGGGACTGGGAAATCCGCCCCCTGGCGGAGTATCGGAAGGATTGACCAGGATGGGCATGCTGAAGGCGTTTTTTGAGGGACAGGGGGAAAAGCTCAGCCTCGGGGCCGCTTTGTTTGTGTTTCTGGCGGTCCTCGTCTGCGCCGGATTTTTTGTTCCCGACATGGAGGGGGAAGTGGCGACATTGGGGAAGGCATCCCTCTCCATCAAGCAGGCATTCGACCGCGATTTCACCGGGAAGCCCGACGTGGTTCCGATCGGGCCTGCCGCAGTGACCTCTCCGGTTGCCCAGTATGACTTTCCCTCAGACCTTCATCAGTTCATTCTGCCGGTAGGCGCGGTGACGGTGGATCGGGTGGAATTTCGCGAAACGGAAACGGTTGAGAAAGATTACGCCAACCTGATGCAAGCGTTTGACATCGGCAGAATTCATGTTTGTGACAAGGGCGGCCAGGAGACACAGATCGTGAGGGTTGAGCGGTTGGGGGGTGCGCGCGTCCGATTCAGTTCCGCTCCGCTTTCATCGAAGGAGGATTGGACAGGATCGTTCACGATCTCCCGAAAGGGACTCGACACTCTGGCGGTGTCTGGGGAGATCCGCGTCAGAAAGGTGCATGAGAAGCCGAAATTACTTGGCCTTCCTGGTCTTGAGCAGGTGGAGGAAGTCGACCCTGTCGCGGACCTGGGGCGCATCCGCATCTCCTGGACGGCCGCGAAGGTAGCGCCGGCGCCCATGACCCCGATCCGTTATCTCGTGGAACGGTGCGAGGGGGTGGTCGCGGGCGATCGGTTCATGGTCGTCACGAAAACGCCGGTGGAGGGGATATCGTACGAGGACGCCGACGCCGAGATCGCGCCGGGAAAAACCTACCATTACCGAGTACGGGCCCTTCTTCCGCGCGATGTCGTCATCCCGCCAAGTCAGCCGTCCCCCAGCCCGCTTCCCCCCTGGGACGAGCAAGGGATCGTCACCGAGCCCACCTCTCATCGTTCCATCGATATGCCGGCGCCTTTGATGTTCCGGTGCGAGGCGGTCCAGGGTGGCGAGCGCCCCCGCGCACTTTTCACGATTTGGATATGGGACGCATCAAAGCGCGCCTGGGACATCTGCAAGCATGTCAGGATCGAGGTGCAAGAGGAGATCGGCCGCTATTCGGACAAGGACAAGAAAGTTCTTATCCAGGGAACCGGACTGAAGGTGGTGTCGATCCTTCTAGGCGAGGGGGGGGGCGTTCGCGTCGCGGCCACGGCCTCTGGCGGCAAGGTGGACAAACTTCTTGCAGTCGGGACCGCGTATCGGATCATGCGCCTTCCGATCATGAGATCGAAAGACTTACAGCCCTATGAGGGACTCTTGATGAAGGAAGCTGAAGGTGTAAACGCCCCTGGCCCGCAAAAAGAGCCCACGGGGGATCCCGACCAGGAAGCGGAGTGGGAAGACGAGCTGAAGCGGATCCAGACGGGTCTTGATGAGGTCAACAAGTTCCTCTCGGTCAAGAAGTGGAGCGAGGCGGACAGCGCGATCAAGGCGCGCATGGGAGAGGTAGACGCGGCTGAACAGAAGATGCAAGGCAAGTTCCTGAAGAGGGCCCAAGTCTTCAAACAGAGGCTCGGCGATTCCAGGAAGAAGGTGGAAGAGGGGCTCAAGAAGGACGAGAAGGAACTCGAAAAAATAAAGGAACAGAGCGGTCTCAAGTGATTTCTATGGAAAAGGAGGACGCATGACGGACCGGTGGCCGGGCGTAAGAGGGATCCTGAAGGGGATTTTCTGCGTCACGTGGGCGACGGCCCTGGCGGCGCCCGAAGCGCCCACGGGAGAGGAACCTGAACGCTGGGAAGAACGTCTTCAAGAGACGCGGGAAAAGCGCGCCGCCGCCCAGGAGGAGATGGCCCTCCGGTCGCAGATCCATTTCGAAGCCGGGATGGAACATTACAAGGAGGGGCGCCTTATTCAGGCCCAGGCCGAGTTCCAGAAAAGTACTGATCTGGGGCATGCCGAGGCCCCTGCCCATCTGCGTAAGGTGAACGCCATCCTTGATGTCTCGACCGATCGCTTCGGCAATGCTCTTGAAGATTTGAGCAAGCGCCACGGGGCACAACTCGATATGCAGCTTTTCGAAATCGATCGGGGGATTGAGGAGGGGGACAAGGCCGTCAAGGCCGGCTGGTTCGAAAAGGCGATTCAGATCTATGAGAGAGTGCATGACTTGGTCCGCTTCCTCCCGATGGAGGTTCCCACCCGCGATGCCAAGCTCCATCGGGTGGAAACCGCTTTGAAAGAGGCTCGCACCTCTCATGAGAAGATACGCGTCGAGGAAAATAAACGTAAGCAGGAGGAAGCTGGGCGATTGATCCGGCAGGCGGAGGAAGAGCATAAGGTTTTGGCGCGCCAGCGCGTAGAAAAGATTCTTTCGGACGCCGAGGAGGCTTTCCAGGGGCAGCAATATGAGTATGCGATCCGCCTGGCCGACCAGGTGTTGGAGAACGATCGGGGGAATCTCGATGCCATCGATCTCAAGCGGCGCTCGCGCGCAGCCAATTCAGATCAGCGCAGCACTCAAAACCGGATCGAGCAGGAGTACGCGATGCGGCAGATGGAACACTACATGGAGGAGATCCGCCGCCCCTTCGATCCAGAAGTCCGTGTGGAGTTCCCAGAGAACTGGCTCTCGGTCCGGGCCTATCGGGAGTCCCGCGGCCAGGGATTGGTGGTCGACGAGGAGCCTTGGAAAAAAGCTCTTCGCGAACGCTTGAGCAAGCCTCCCGGGAAATTCGACTACAGCAATATGTCCCTCGGGCAAATCGTCGACGAACTCTCTCGGAGCATCGAGATTCCGGTGAAGCTCGACCCCAAAATCGCGGGCGACTACAAGGACAGGACCATCACCAAATTCGAGGACGAGCTAGAGAAGATTCCGCTCGAGCAGAAGCTGGATGAGCTCACGGACGCGCTGGAGTTGAAGTGGACCTTGAAGTACGGCGGGGTTTTCATCTCGGACGCGGCGGGCGTGCGAGGCGAGATGCAGACGCGCTTCGTGGATGTGAAGGACCTTCTCTTGAAGCTCGTGGATTTCAAGGCCCCAGCGGCTGGGTTCGCCTCAAGCACCGCCGGTCCGTTTGAAGGGGACGAGGAGGAAAAGGAGGAGGAAGGGTTGAGTCTTGATAAGATCGTCGAGATCATCAAGGCGCATGTTCCCGAGATTGCGGAGGCAGAGGGGGAGATCACCCCCGTCGAGGAGACCCAGCAGATCGGGGTGAAAGCCCCGATCGAGCTTCAGAACAAGGTCATGGAGGTCCTGCAAGGGCTTCGGAGCCAGCAGAGCCTTCTGGTGGATGTCCACGCCCGCTTCTTGCGCGTCCAGAACGATTTGGTGGATGATCTGGGCATCTCCTGGCAGGGGCTGGCCGGGCGGCCCGTGTTCGGCACCACAAATTCGTCCGGGATTTTGAACGAGCCAGGCAAAACCAATGACGTCCGCTTTACCTCGGGAAGCAACTCCTACCTTGGGACCAATTTCAGCCTGGGGGGGCAGACGCGCCAGACCAACGTCGACAGTGCCGCAAACCTCTTGCAGTTTAGCTTCATCAATGACTGGCAGGCATCCCTTATTCTCCGAGCGATCCATATGACGCGCAAGGGGTCCATCGTGCAGGCGCCGCACCTGAAGATGTTCAATACCCAGCGCGCCTACATGGTTGTGATCAAGGAAAAAACCTACGTCAAGGACGTGTCTGCTCAGGTGGGGGCCGTCCAAGGCGCGGCCCTCGACCCCGAGATCGGGACGATCCGCGAAGGGACTTCTTTTGAGGTGCGCCCCGTGGTCTCGGCCGATCGAAAATTTATCACGCTTGAGCTCAAGCCCACCCAGGCGGAGGTGACCGATTTCCGTCAGATCGACGTCTCGGGCGCTCTGGGGGGGGTGAACGACCAGGAAATCCGGTCGCTCAACATCGAGGCGCCGGAGCTAGAGATCCGCCAGATCCGCACGACGGTCACGGTCCCCGACAACGGGACGATCCTCCTGGGGGGGCTCACCGCCTACAGCTCCGTCCACCAGTACTCGGGGTTGCCGGGGTTTTCGAAGATCCCGATTCTGAATTTCCTTTTCGGACAGGATGTCACCGTCAAGGAGCGAAACAGCCTCATGATCATGATCCGCGCCATGGTCATCGACAGCCAGGAGGAGGAGGAGAAGCAGTTCGGCCGGCGCTAGTGCTTCGACACATAAGCTCGAGGGGCGGGTTTACGCTCGTTGAGGTAGCGGTCTCGGCAGGGATCGTGGCACTTCTCGCGGCGATCCTTCTGCCGGTGACCCACGCCGTGCGCGCGCGGGCGGTTTCGACCGTCTGCTTTTCCCATTTGAAGCAGTTGGGATTGGCATTCTCCCTTTACCAGGCCCAGTCGGGCGGGTTTCTGCCGCACGAGGACAACGGCGAGACGCTTCCACCCTTCGGATGCGGTTGGGACACGGTGCTTGTTTCCCTGGCGGGGGATGAGCGCCTGTTCGGCTGCCCGGCGGAGCCCTTCGAGCCGGAGGTCCGAAGCTACAAGATGAATTCCCTTCTGGAGGAGGGAGACCGCTGGTTCCTCCCGGTCTCGATGGTGTGCGACCCCGCCGGGACGGTGCTGCTTTTCGACGGGCGGGTTGACAACCCCGGACTCAGGCGTCTTCCCAAGGGGACGTGGAACGCGGCGGCCCGGCGCCACCAGGACCAGACGAATCTCCTCTTCATCGACGGCCACGCCGAGGGGTTTTCGCCGCCGGGGAGCGGGCCCGCGTGGGACGGGCCAGGCCCCTTCCGCTGGCGGGCGGCTCCGGTAAGATAGGCGCGTGAAGAAGCCGCCTTTGGCTGCCGTTTTTTTAGACATCGACGACACGCTCTATTCGACCACCGAATTCGCCCGCAAGGCGCGTGAAAACAGCATCGCCGCGATGATCCGCCAGGGCCTGCGCGTCGATCCCCAGCGTTGTTATGAAGAGCTTCTGGAGGTGATCTCGGAGTTCTCCTCAAACTATGAGCACCATTACGAGAAACTCCTCTCGCGCCTGCCGGGGTCGGCGACCCGGGGGATCAATCCCGCGGTCCTCGTGGCGGCGGCGGTGGTGGCCTACCATCAGACAAAATTTCGGGAACTTCATCCCTATCGCGACGTCATCCCCGCCTTGAGGGCGCTGGCTCGGCGCAAGCTCCTTCTGGGCGTCGTGACGTCGGGCCTGGCTGTCAAGCAGGCCGAAAAATTAATCCGTCTGGGGGTGATGCCGATCCTCGACCCGCGCGCGATCTTCATCTCGGAGCAGATCGGGATCAGCAAGCCCAACCCAAAATTATACCTGGCTGCCTGCCGGCGCCTGGCGCTCTCGCCGGAGGCGGCGCTCTACGTCGGGGACGACCCCCGCATGGACATTGATCCCGCGAACCGTATCGGAATGCGCACCGCGCGGATCCGCCGGGGCGGCCGCCACGACAATGAATCGGGCGCGACCTGGCCGACCCATGAGATCCGGACGCTCAATGAGCTCGCGGCGATCGTGAAGGACCAGTACCGCTAAGGGGCAATCTCTCCAGATTGTGCAGGGCCGATTCCTTGAGATCGGCGTCGGCGGCGCTCTTTGAGAGCATCTCGAAATGCTTTGCCGAAGCCTCGTACCGTCCGAGCAGCGCGAGCGCCAGCCCCGCGTGATAGACGGCTTCCTCTGCGATCCCTGGAGGCGGGGAGCCGGCGAGCAGATGCTCAAACTCCGCGAGCGCCTCGGACGGGAACCCTTTCAGGAGGTGCCCCTGCGCGCGCGAAAGGCGCGCGGCCAGCTCCGCGTTCGCCTCATGGAATCTCGAGAGGCGGCTCCGCCACCGGGCCAGGGGTTCCCGGTCTTCTGCGGACAGACCCGCGTCCGATTCAAGAGAGGCATAAAGCGACAAGGCTTCCTCGACCCGTCCTTCCTCCTCGAAGCGCCGCGCCAGGCCTAAGCGCGCCTCGAGAGCGAGCGGGTTCTGAGGAAACCGGGCGGTGATCTCCTCAAGCTCTTGACGGGCGTGTGCGAGATTGGGCTCGGCGCCGCAAAGCCAATGGATCTGGGAGGCTTTGAGAAGAGCTGCGGGGGTCAGGGGGCCCGTGGGGAAGCGCGCGACAAGCTTGCCCAGGGTCGCCAAGGCCTCGCGGGGGTGTGCTGCCGCTTCCTGGTCGAAGGCGAGCCAGAAGAGCGCGTCGGCCGCCCGAGGCGTTTCGGGGTATCGCGCGAGGAGATCTTCCCAGGCAGTTCCTGCCTCGGCGAGGCGCCCTTCCTTTTGAAGCGCCAGGGCCTGTCGGTAAAGAAGCAGATCGGGGGGGGGTACTGGAGCGGCCGGCGGCGGGCGGCGCGTCGTGCAGGAGACGGCCAGGAAAAGGACGAGGGAGAAGGAGGTCGTGTGCTTCACTGGTCTTCTTGCGGGAGGAGGTTCTTGAATTGATCCAGAAAATACCGGTTTTCAGCCAGGTGCGGATCTTCGGCGGCGGTGTACGCGCCGGCCACGAGGAGCGGGCGCTCGAAAAACGAGCGGCGTTCCAGGCGCAGAGGAGTTTTC
>SBBH01000219.1 GCA_005239795.1 Planctomycetales bacterium | reverse complement strand
CCTTGAAAGAGTCACGCCGGATCCTCCCCTTCGTTTTCCGGCTCCGGACCAGCTTCCCTGGCGCCAGCTTGCCCGGGATCCCCATCTTCCATTGCGGCGGCGTATTTTACCAGATCCGCCTTGTTTTTGACGGCGTTTACCTGCCATCGAACCAGGGCCTGGGCCCCCAGGCTCGCAAGACCCTCCGGGAGATCGGCAGCCTCCCGGCACTTCGGAAACCCCGAGCACGAGAGGAAAGGGCGGGGGCCGCGTTTTCCACGGGCCGTGACACGCACCACGAGTAGTTTGCCGCAGGCCGCACACTCCTGGTCTGTCGGAACCGGGTCGAATTTTCGGACCGGGTGCCCTTGTTTGTTGAGTTTCATGGTGAAGGTGCACGCGGCCGGATAGTCCTGGCAACGCAGATAGAGCCCGAAGCGCCCCCGCTCGCGCACCATGTCCTTCCCGCATTTATCACAGGCGAGACCCGTCGGGCGCGCCTCTTCCGGGGCGAAAGGGCGCCGGTATTTACACTGCTGGGCCGGATCTTTCTCGCTGAACCCCGTGCAGCCGTAGAATTTTCCGAAGCGGCTCCATTTCACCAGAAGTAGCCTCCCACACTGCGGACATTTTTCGGTCGTTTCCTCGACATCATTCTTGACATCCTGCATGGAAGCCTCGGCAGCCGCCATCGACTTCGCAAAGGGGCCGTAGAAATCCGCCAGGACCTGACGCCAGTCCATCTTGGATTCGGCAATCTCGTCGAGCTCTTCTTCCATGCGGCTGGTGAACGCGACGTCCATCACTTCCGGGAAATACGCCAGGAGAAGCTCCGTCACCAGCGTCCCCATCGGCGTGGGTTTCAGGCGCTTGTCCTCCTTCAAAACATAGCTGCGGTCCTGAATGGTCGACAGGGTCGGCGCGTAGGTGCTGGGCCGCCCGATCCCGAGATGCTCGAGCGTCTTGACAAGCGTCGCCTCGCTATAGCGCGCGGGAGGCTGGGTCTCGTGGCGGGAGGGGACGGCCTTGTCGACCGTTAGGGCATCCCCCTGAGCGAGCGCCGGGAGGATCGGCCCCTCCTCAGGCCGGGCGGCAAGCTTCGTGTAGCCGTCGAAGAGGACCGTGCGTCCCGAGGCCGAGAGAAGATGCCCCCCCGAAGTAGCTTGGACTTGAGTCACAAAGTAGCGCGCGGCGCTCATCTGGGAAGCCATCGCCCGTTCCCAAATCAGCCGGTACAGCCGAAAAAGGTCCGGCGGTAGATGCTTCTGGACCGACTCCGGCGCGCGTGAAAATCCGGTGGGCCGGATCGCCTCGTGCGCCTCTTGGGCGGCCTTGCGCGCCTTGAACGCGCGCGGCGCGTGCGGGACGTACTCGGGCCCGAACCGCTCGCGGATCACCCGGCGGCACTCCGTGAGTGCCTCAGGCGCGAAGCGCACGGAATCAGTGCGCATATAGGTGATAAGCCCCACCGGTCCCTCGCCGCCCAAGGCCACTCCTTGATACAGCTGTTGGGCGGCAGCCATCGTGCGCTTGGCAGAAAATCCGAGACTGTTGGTGGCCGCCTGCTGCAGAAGGCTTGTCGTGAAGGGAGGGGGCGGGTGGATGTTTTTTTCCTGCGTCGCCAGACGCGAAACGGCGAGGGAGCCTCGTAAAAGCGCTTCGGCGATCGCGTGCGCCTCGTATTTGTCTAGAGTCCGCTCGGAAGGCTCCGCCCCCGTGCGCACCTTTTGGCCGCCGGTTTCCACAAGCACCATCTCGAAAGGTTCCCCGCCTCGCGGGCTCCGGCAGACGGCCGTCACGCGCCAGTAGGTCTCGGACTTGAAAGCCGCGATCTCTTTTTCGCGCTCGACGATCAGGCGCACCGCCACCGATTGCACCCGACCCGCCGAGAGCCCCCGCGCCACTCGCTGCCAAAGAAGCGGGCTCAGACGGTACCCCACGATCCGATCGAGGATCCGCCGGGCCTGATAGGCGTTCACCTTGTTCATGTCGATGGCACCAGCATGACGGAAGGCCTCAGCGACCGCCCGCTCGGTGATTTCGTGAAAGGTGACCCTGTGGGCTTTTTCCGCGGGGATCTGGAGAGCTTGCACAAGATGCCAGGCAATCGCCTCCCCCTCCCGGTCGGGATCGGGCGCCAGATACACGGCGGTGGCGCGCTTGGCCTCCCCCTGCAGAGCCTTCACGATTTCCCGCTTGGCGGGGAGCACGCGGTAGGTCGGCTCGAACTCCTTCTCGGGATCGACTCCCAGGCGCGACTTCAGAAGATCCCGCACATGCCCCATCGACGCCATCACGGTGTAGGAGCGGCCCAGGAATCGCCCGATCGTGCGCGCTTTGGTGGGCGACTCCACGATCACGAGACGCCGCCCCTCGGCGGCGCCGGCGGCTTTTCCCCTCTTTCTCCCGTCAGCGGGGGATGTCTTCGATTTCTTCGGACGCGCTGTCATGACAGAAACACTCTACAGCCGCCGTTTTCCTACGCAAACTGGGGGGAGCGCCGCCTCCCCCACACGTGGAGCTTAAATCGGAGGATCACGAGCAGAATCGAAAGGCCGTAGCGCACGGACGGCATAAAGCGGATCTGGGAGGCTTCCGGGAAATAACGCGTGAGGATCGGGATCTCATGAATCCGCATCCCTTTCAGGATCCCTTGAGCAATGATTTCCGTGTCGAAAACGAAGTTATCGGAATTGAGATCGAGGCGCACCGATTCTAGATACCTTCGGGTGTAGGCTCTGAACCCCGAATGGTATTCGGTGAGGTACATATAGAAGGCGGCGTTCTCGAGGGCCGTCAGAAAGATGTTTGAGAAATATTTCCATTTGGGCATTCCTCCTTCGAGAGGCTTCCCCTCGAGCATGCGCGAGCCGAAGACGGCATCGTAGTTTCCGTCGAGGAGCGGCCCAACCATTCGGGGGATGGCTGTCGGATCGTATTGGTGGTCGGGATGGACCATCACCACGATGTCGGCACCGCGTTTCAAAGCTTCCGCGTAGCAAGTCTTCTGGTTGGCGCCGTAGCCGCGGTTAACAGGGTGCACGATGACGGTGAGCCCCAAGGCGCGCGCGATCTCGACGGTCCGGTCCCCCGAGGCATCGTCCACCAGGATGATTTCGTCGACCGCGTCCTTGGGGATATCGTCGTAGGTGCGCTTCAAGGTCTTCTCGGCGTTATAGGCCGGCATGACGACGACGATCTTCGACTTTGGGTTCGGGTCGGCCATCGGGCGCGTGGTTTTAGCGTGCCCCGAGGCGCGTTGCCAACACTTCCTGATAAACGTCCGCCGTCTGGCGCGCTGCTTTATCCCACGAAAACGTTTCGGCGCGCGCGCGGCCGCGCTGGGAAAGGTCCTCGCGGTGCGCCGTATCCGAAAGAAGCGCCAGAATCGCCGAGGTCCAGGCATCGGCGTCGTCCGGAGGGAGGAGGAGTCCGGCATCCCCTGCCACCTCAGGGATCGACGCGGCGGCGCTCGCCGCCACCGGAAGCCCCGCGCGCATCGCCTCCAAGACCGGAAAGCCGAACCCCTCGTAGAGGCTGGGAAAAACAAGGATCGTGGCGCGTCGATAGAGAGCGACGAGCGCCTCGTCTTCAAGGGCCGTCTCCCAGGAGATCTTGTCAGTTCCCGAGACGCCAGCGTCTCGGGAGGCTTGTTGGGCGGCCTCCGTATGCCGGCCGCGGGGGCCCGCGAGGACGAGGCGAGCATCGGGCCGTGCCGCGAGAACCCGCGCAAACACCCGCATCAGGAAAGGAAGATTCTTGTGCGGCAGATGATTCCCCACGTAGAGGAGCGTCGCCGGATCGCGCGGCGCGTCTTCCGGCGAGAGCGCCATATGTTCCGCACCGTGGGGAATGACCGCCACCTTCTCGGGGTTTATCCCCAACCGCGCCACCAGACGCTCCTTGGAAAAATTCGAGACGGTGATGACGCGCGCAGAGCGCCGGGCCGCGCGCGCGAGCATCCGGCGCGCCGCGAGCTCGTGGAGCCGGCTTTTCCCGGCTCCCGAGGTCTCAAGGTAGATGAGGTCGTGGATCGTAGTCACGACAGGCGTGCGGGGAGAGCGCCAGGGAAAGACGAAATGGGGAAGATGCACCAGATCGCACCCCATGCGGTCGAGGATCTTGCCTAGGACGATCTGCTCGCGCGCCGAATAGACGCCCACGGCCACCTCAGGCTTAGCGATCGCGACGCCGCCGGGAAGCCACCCCAGATCCTGCGCGGGATTGGCCAGCCCTGCGACCACGAAATCCGCCCGCGCCCCTTGCAGGCGCGCGAGCGCCTGCACCAGGCATCGGACGTAGCGGCCGACGCCGGTGTACCCCGCCATGCGCAGGTCGATGACAACGCGCTTCAATACGCCTCCGGTCGGCTGTAGAGCACCCATATCTCTTCCCTCTCGCCCTCTCCCGGCGCGCGCCCCGGCGTGGGAACATGCAACGTCGCGGCGGGCCGCCAAGAGGCTAGAAGTTTTTCATACCGAACCGCGGCCGCGGGGGAACAGAGGACCCCCGCGCTTCGGGCCAGAATCTGTGGCGTCAGCTCAAGTCGCCCCCCCGCGACGTCGTAAAAAAGCATGTCGCGACGGCCGCGCGTCGCGGCATAGAACGTGATCCACTGCCCCTGGCGCCCCCGAGGGCCGGCGATCGCCCCTGCCGGGAGGGCGGCGCGAGCGGCCCCCCACCCCAGCTCTCGGTACACGAGGCGTCCCTCGGCGTCGTCGCGGCGGGTTTTCAAGGCCTGGGGAAGAAGCACCGCAGCGCTGGCGATCGCCATCAGAGCCACAATCGCCGACGCGCGAACACGCTCAAACGCCATGGCGGCCCAGGGCAGTGCGACCAGGACCGCGAACAGAACGTGCCGTTTTTCGAGATATCCTGAACCGCTCAGCAACACAAGCAAGACGGCAATATGCAACCAGAAGAAAACGCCCAGAAAAAGGCTCGAACGATGCCGCGGGGTGACATCTCGAGGCCGGCGCCAAAACGCTCCCACTCCCGCTGCCAACAGCACGAAGGGATGGAACGCCCCGATGACTTGCTTCTGCCAGGTGTACCAGAAATCCCAGCGATGGATCCAAAGGCGCACGGCTAAGAGAGGATCTGCCACACCCAAGAGGGGGACCTCCGGATGCTCTCCATAATCGGGCGAAAGCCAGGGGAAGAGCGCCGCCAGATCTTTCTTGCGGCTGATCATCCACCGCCCCTCCTCAAGACGCAGGTAAAAAAGGTAAGGAAAGACGATCACTGCGAACCCCAACCCCGCAAGCACCAGGCACCGACCTGCGCGCGCGGAGGGGAGCGTCCCGCGCGCGACGCCCCAGCCTAAGAGGACCATCGCCCCCAGGAGGACTTCCACGGCGTCCTGACGCACGAGATACCCCAGACCCGAGAGCCCCCCCAGCACAAGCTCCAGCCGCCAACTGGGGACTTGGCGCCACCGCGCCAACACAAAAAGCGCGGCCGCCATCAGAGCCAAGGCAGGCGTTTCGCTTAAGGAATCGGCGGCATTGACCGCAAAAAGCGGATGGACTGCGAAAAGCCACCCCGCCCAAGCGGCTGTGGAGGCGCCGAAAAGCACCCCAACCAGCCGCCACAAGAGAATGAATAAAACAGCGCTCCAGAGGATCATCGACACCGCCAACGACGCGGTGGGCGGCACCCCAAGAACATGGATCAGACCGATCGCGGCGGGATAGAGAGGATGCTGATCCTGAGCCAGGGCATTGGCCCATTCCCCCCGGGAAAATTCCTGGGCCATGTAGTAGAAATTCACGCCGTCGGTGGACACCAGATGCGTGCGCGCCCAGGCGGTCCCCCTCACCGCAAGGCATACGCCTAAGAGCCCCCAAAACAGCATGCGGCGCCGGGACGCGCCAAAAATTTCTGTCACGCGAGAAGCTCCCGATAAATTTTCTCGATCTGGTCCGTCATGTGGCTGGCGCCGTAGCGGCTTCTGGCGTGGACCCGGCCCGCCTCTCCCATTCGGGCGCACCGCATCGGATCTTTCGCCAATGTCAGAACAGCCCCCGCCAAGGCGCCTGAATCAGCCGGCGGCACCAGAAGCCCTGCGGCGGCAGGGAGCGCTTCGACGGTGCCATCCACGGCGGTGGCAACGACGGGGCGCCCCATTCCCATCGCTTCGATGAGGCCACGAGATAGTCCCTCGTAGAGAGAGGGAAGCACAAAGACGTCACAAGCCGCAAGGACAACCGGAAAATCGGAACGGAATGGTTCAAGGAGCACGCGCGCCGCTTCCGGCCGTCCAGCCAGGATTCCGAGCGCCTCCTCCCGAGCGCGCCGCCCCAATCCCACCACGCAAGCGCAAGCTTGAGGCAGGGCGGCCAGGATTTTTAGCGATGCCGCAAGAAATTCTGTCACCCCCTTTTTGCGGTGCTCCAGAGTCTCAACACGCGCCCCCATGCTGAAAACAAACGCCTCAGCTGGTAGGCCGAGCGCCCGCCGTGCCGCCAGGCGCTCGGGCGCCGCGTCGAGGCGCGCAAAATCGGTGCCGTTGACGATCGCCCGCACCCGATGGGGCGCCAACCCCGCGAACGTCAAGACATCCCGCCGCGTTGCCTCGGAAACCGCCAAGATTGCGTCAAAACCGCGCCGCAGAACCTGGCGATAAAGTCGCGCGTGCATGTCCCGGCGGCGGCGCCCCTGGCCGTCCATCACAACGCGGTCATGGATCGTCGTGACTGCGCGCGGCGGCTCTCCCGCAAGCCGCACGGCAGCCGCACTCAGATCCTCAAGAGGGTTGTGGCTGTGGAAAAGGTCGATCCGCTCGCGGCGCGACCAGGACAGGAGCTCCCACGGAGCGCTCCTGTCTGCCGCACCGAAGGGGCCCCAATTCCGGAAAATGATGCCGCTCGTCGCAAGCGCCGGGCGGAGCGGGGAGGCTGGCGGACAAACGAGTGTCACGCGCCAGCCGCGCTGCGCGAGCCCGGCCAGGAGGACGCGCAGATGCTCCTCCCCACCGCCGTAGGCCGTCGACGCCGAGAGATGTGCGATATGCGCCGATACCACCATTGACCTCGAGTATCCCCAGTTCAGTGGTGACTTTTCCAACATTTCACAGGGGAAATGCCTCCAAAAATAGTTCGTAAAAGCGGCTCAGCGATAACAGGCAT
>SBBH01000182.1 GCA_005239795.1 Planctomycetales bacterium | reverse complement strand
TTCCTCTCCTGTGGCCGCGTCGAGGACGCCGCCTGTCCCGGTGCCCCTTGAGCCCGCCGCGCCGGCGGCGCGCACACACCCCGTGCGGAGCCTCTTGAGGCACCGGGGATCCCTGAAGACCGCCGTGATGGCTTCCGAACTGCTCGGCCCCCCGATCTCGGCGCGCGGCCTTGAGAGCCGGGTTTTTTAATGAACGCCTATTTCCAGATGGGCGCCCGGCGTTTTCCCTTACGCGACGGGGTGACGTTCATCGGCCGGGACGAGTCATGCGACATCCATCTTTTGGATCAGGGGCTCTCGCGCCAGCACGCCTTCGCGGTCAAGGATGGCGAGCGCTATGTCCTGTTCGACTTCAAGAGCCGCAACGGCATGGAGGTGAACGGCCGCAAGACCGAGCGGGCGGTCCTGGAGGTGGGGGATGTCGTCGTCATGGGACGGCACTCCTTCACGTTCGGCCGGGAGACGCCGGCGTCGGCTCTCCACAAGGAGCAGTCGAGCGTCTTCCAGATGCTCACACAAAAGATCCAGATCACGCCGGGGGAATTGCCGGCGCCGCCCGACACCCCTCCCGCGGGCGTGCAGGCGGAGACGGTGAAGAAGCTCATGATGCTCTACCAGGTCAGCAAGACGATCTCATCGGAGCTGGATCTGGCGAAGGTTCTCGACATCGTGATGGATAAATCGCTCGAGGTGATCAAGGCGGACCGGGGCCTCATTGCGCTCTCCGATGAGCGCACCGGGGAGCTGGCCGTGCGGGCGAGCCGCAAGATGGGGGATCTCACCCCCGATGGGGGGCTCTCGATGATCAGCCGACGGATCGTCCAGGAAGCGGTCGAGACAAAGAAGGGGGTGCTGACGCAGGACGCGATGAGCGACCAGCGCTTCGACGCCTCGCAATCGATCCAGGTGTTCAACATCCGCTCGGCGATGTGCGTGCCTCTCCTGGCGCGCGAGCGCCTGGTGGGGGTTCTCTATGTGGACAACCGGATCCAATCGGACAGCTTCCAGGAGGGGGATCTCATGTTTCTGACGGCCTTCGCCGATCAGGCGGCGATCGCGGTGGAGAACGCGCGGTTGTACGCCAAGGTGCAGGAGGAGACGAAGCGCCGCACGAACCTCCAGCGCTACTTCTCTCCGGCTGTGGTGGAGAAGATCCTCTCGAGCCAGGAGGGCTTGAGCCAAGAGAAGCTGACCGCGACGGTTCTCTTTTCCGACATCCGGGGGTTCACGTCGTTTTCCGAGGGGAATTCCGCCGAGCTCGTCGTCGGGGTTTTAAACGACTACCTCGATCGGATGTCCGAGGTCATTCGGGATCACCAGGGGACCGTCGACAAATACTTGGGCGACGGGATCATGGCGGTTTTCGGGGCGCCCTTTCCCCTCAAGGACGGCCCTTACGCCGCGGTGCGGGCCGCCCACTACATGCAGAAAGCGATGAGCGGTCTCAATGAAAGCTGGCAGGCCAAGGGGCTTCCCGCCCACGCGATCGGCATCGGCGTGCACACGGGGGAGATGATCGCTGGGAACATCGGCTCCAAGGACCGTATCGACTACACCGTGATCGGCGATTCCGTCAACACCACGAGCCGTTTGCAGGGGGTGGCCGAGGGGGGGGCGGTGATCCTGTCACAGGCCACCTATGACGAGGTCGCTTTGCGCATCGAGGCGGATCCCCTGGAGCCGGTCCAGGTGAAGGGGAAACGCGACAGGCTCAAGGTGTATCGCCTGAAAGGATTAAAGGAATAATTTGAAATGTGAAATGGGGAATGTGAAATGAGAACAGAAAAACTGAATGGGATCAGGTTCTGTGTGGATCATCTCGACGCTTTTATTCTCATTTCTCATTTCTCATTTCTCGTTTCAATTTTCCCGTGAGTCGTTCTTCTTTGCGTGTAGCAATCGTCCACGACTGGCTCACCGGCATGCGCGGGGGGGAGCGGTGTCTTGAGGTCTTTTGCGAGATTTTTCCGGAGGCCGATCTCTTCACGCTCGTCCATAAGAAGGGATCGGTCGCCCCCGCGATCGAGCGCCACCCTATCACGACGTCCTTCATTCAGCGCCTTCCTTTTGCCAGAAATCGCTACCGTTCTTATCTGCCGTTTTTCCCCCGGGCGGTCGAACGCTTCGATCTGGCCGGCTACGACCGCGTGATCTCGATCAGCCACTGCGTGGCCAAGGGGGCCATCCCCGCGCCGGGCGCGGCGCACCTGTGCTACTGCCTGACGCCGGTCCGCTACGCCTGGGATCTCCAGGAGGCGTATTTCGGCCGCCTGCGGGGGCCGAAGCGCTGGTTCATCGACAGGACGCTCGCGCGCCTGAGGCGCTGGGACCGCGACACCGAAAGCCGCGTAACGCAATTTATCGCGATCTCGAACCATGTGGCGGACCGCGTCCGGCGCCATTATGGGCGGGAGTCGTCCGTCCTCTATCCGCCGGTCGACTGCGCGCGCTTTTCGGTTGCGGGAGGTCCCGGCGAGTTCGACCTCGTGGTCTCGGCCCTGGTCCCTTATAAGCGTGTCGACTTGGCCGTGTCGGCCGCGAACCGCCTGGGGCGCCGTCTCCTCATTGTCGGGACCGGACCGGAGGAGAAGCGCCTGAGGGGCTTGGCCGGCCCGACGGTCGAGTTTTTGGGGTGGCGGGATGACGCCCAGATCGCCCAACTCTACGGGCGTTGCCGCGTCTTCCTGTTCCCCGGCGAGGAGGATTTCGGGATCACGCCCTTGGAGGCGATGGCCTCAGGGCGGCCCGTCGCGGCATTTGCCCGGGGGGGATGTCTCGAGACCGTCGTGGGGCTTGGGGACCCGCGTAGCGGGGAGCCGACGGGGGTCTTTTTCGCCGAGCAGACGGTCGAATCGCTCTGCGAGGCTCTCACGCATTTCGAGCGCCAGAAGGGAGAGATCCGCCCCGAAGGGTGCCGCAAACAAGCTGAGCGGTTCAACCTGCCGCGCTTCCGCGACGAGGTGCGCGCCGCTTTCGGCGCCTTGTGAACGGTCTTGCGCCGCCGGGACGCGAAGGCGGAAAATCGCCCCTCGTGGACCTTTCCATTGTGATTGTCACGCGCGACACGCGGGAGATGACCTTGGAGGCGCTCTCGTCTGTGGTCCCGGGCGTGGGGGATCTCGCCGCCCAGGTCCTCGTCGTCGACAACGGCTCGTCCGACGGCACGGCCGCGGCGGTCCGCGCGCCATTTCCCGCGGCGGTCGTGATCGAGAATGCGGAGAACCTCGGCTTCGCCCGCGCCGCGAACCAGGGGTGGCGGCGCGCCGCGGCCCCCGTGGCGCTCTTCCTGAACTCGGACGCGCGGCTGGCGCCCGGCGCCGCCGCAGCGCTTTGCCAGTTCCTGCGGGAAACCCCCTCGGCGGGGCTCGCCGGCGCGCAGTTGACGGATCCGGACGGGCGTCTCCAGAATTCCATCGACAACGTCCCGACGCTGGCGACCGAGCTGTTGAATAAATCCCTCTTGAGGCGTCTCTTTCCGCAGCGCTTCCCCGGGAAGCACCAGGTCCTGGCGGCTCCCGCGGCTGTCCCCACGCTTGTAGGGGCCTGCTTCGCCGCGCGCCGCGAGACGCTTGAGGCGCTCGCCGGGTTTGACGAGCGGTTTTTCTTCTTCCTGGAGGAGACGGATCTCTGCGTCCGCGCGCGCGCGAACGGATGGGGGGTTTTTCTCGTTCCCGAGGCCCGAGCCGTTCACCGGCAGGGCCGGACCGCCCGGAAAAATCCGGTCGGCGCGCGGATCGAGTACTACCGGTCGCGTTATCTCTTCTTCCGAAAGCACGCCGGGGGGGCGGCGGCGTCATTCCTCGCGGCCGGGCTTGTGGTGCGCCTCGTGGTCGAACTCCTGCTTCAGGGAGCCGCTTGCGCCGCGTCGCTCTTCACGAGCGAACGCCTGCGCGCGCGCCTGGCGGCGACGGCGGGAATTTTCGTCTGGCACCTGGAAGGGTGTCCGGCGGAGGCGGGCCTTTCCGGCGGCGCTCAGGCGGCAGAAGCCTCGCGAGGCGCCGCGTGAGGGATTTTAAGGCGCTCTGGCGGCTCTTCGGGTTCGTCCTCCGGCGCTTCCCCGGCGGGATTGTCTTGACGATTCTCGTGGCGGCCGGCTATGCCGCGGCCAAACCCACCCTGATGGTCTTCCTGGCTCAGTGCATCGGCCCCGCGCTGGGGCTCTCGAGCGATCCGGCGACCTCGCGGGTCCTCGATTGGGCGGGAATTGATCTGGCGGGGATCTCGCTTAAGCAGGCGATCGCCACGGCGTTTGTTCTGGGGCTTTTGGTGACGGTGTTTGCCGCGGCCCGGTCGATCCTGGTGGGGCGCGTGACGTGGGGAGCGGTCCGGGACCTGCGCCAGACCCTTTGCGAGCGCCTCTTGGCGCACCCCATCGCTTTTTTCGAGAACCGCCGGAGCGGCGAGCTTTTGTCGCGGATCAACAACGATGTCGAAGCCTCCCGCGTGGCCATGAATTTCCTCACGAACGACGCCCTCTACCACCCTTTTCTCATCGCGGGAGGGTTGATCTACTGCCTGAGGCTCGACTGGCGGATGACCGCGCTCCTCGCGGCGGCCACGCCGCTTGTGGCCTTGAGCCTGCATCACTTCGGGAAGCGGATTCTAAAATCGTCCCGCAAGGGGATGGAGAGGCTGGCCGACATGACGGACGTCCTCCAGCAGCTTTTCTCCGGGATCCGGGTCGTCAAAGCCTTCGGCGGCGAGCGGCACGAGAAGGACCGTTTTTTAAACGTGAACCGCCAGCATTACCACCAAATGAACCGGATCGTCGTCGCCCGCGCGGCCAACTCCGCGGTCGTCGATTTCCTCTCCTATGCCTGCGCGCCTCTTCTGGCGGGGGGGCTCGTGTGGCTCATGGCGCGGGGATGGATGCGCCTCGCCGGCGCGGATCTGGTGGCCTACGCCGCTGTCATGGCCGGGCAGGTGGTGGCTTCCCTGCGGGCCTTCACGCGGGCTTGGAACGAACTTCAGTACGCCGCCGCGGGGGCCGCGCGGACCTATGAGCTTTTGGACGAGCCGGTGGGGCTCACCGACACCCCCGGAGCCCAGCCCCTTTCAGCTGTGCGGGGGGCCGTGGCGATCGAGAACGTCCATTTCCGCTACGACGAGGAGCCGGTCCTGGTGGACATCTCGCTGTCGGCCCAGCCCAATCAGACAGTCGCGATCGTGGGCCCCAGCGGCGCGGGGAAATCGACGCTTCTGGACCTGGTGCCGCGGTTCCACGATCCCCAGAAAGGGCGCGTCTTGGTCGACGGGATCGACGTCCGGTCGCTCTGCCAGGAGGACCTCTTGGCGCACATTGCCGTCGTGGGTCAGGACACATTCCTTTTCAACGCCGCGATCGAGGAGAACATCCGCTACGGCCGCCCCCAGGCGTCGATGGACGAGGTCCGCGAGGCGGCCCGGGTCGCCAACCTCGCCGAGGTGATCGACCGGCTTCCGGAGGGGTACGCCACCGTCGTCGGGGAGCGCGGCGCGAAGCTCTCCGGCGGCGAGCGCCAGCGCGTGGCGATCGCGCGGGCGGTCCTCCGGAATCCCAAGATCCTTCTCCTGGATGAGGCCACCTCCGACCTCGACACCGATTCGGAGCGCAAAGTCCAGGAGGCCCTGGATCGCCTGCGCCGGGGCCGCACCACATTCATCATCGCCCACCGCCTGTCCACGGTGCAGGGAGCGGACCTGATTCTCGTGCTCGAGCGCGGCCGGATCGTCGAGCGTGGGACCCACCGTGAGCTCCTGGAGCGCCCAGGCCTTTACCGCCGCCTGTACGAACAGCAGTTTCAAGATTAAAATGCTCCCTATGAAATTCGCGGCGATCCCGGAGGTGCTCGAGGCGCTCCGGCAAGGGCAGATGGTCGTCCTCGTCGACGACGCGGACCGCGAAAACGAGGGAGACCTCGTCGTCGCCGCGGAGAAGGTCACTCCCGAGATCGTCAATTTCCTGCGCCGCCACACGGGGGGCGTGATCTGCCTCGCGATGGCGAGCGACAAGGCGGACAAGCTCGGCCTTCCCCTCATGGTGGCTCAGAACACGAGCCGCCTCGGGACCCCCTTCACGGTGTCGATCGACGCGCGCGCAGGGGTCTCGACCGGGATCAGCGCCCAGGACCGCTGTGCCACGATCCGCCGGGCCGCCGAGGAGAACGCCTGTCCGGAGGATTTCGTCCGGCCCGGCCATGTTTTCCCCCTGCGGGCCCGGGACGGCGGGGTGCTCGTACGGCCGGGGCACACGGAAGGGACGGTGGATCTCTGCCGCCTGGCGGGCCTGAAGCCGATCGGGGTCTTGAGCGAGGTGATGAACGACGACGGCTCGATGGCGCGCCTGCCCCATTTGACGGCGTTCGCCCAGGAGCACGGACTTCTCGTCGCCTCGATCGCCGACCTCATCCGCTACCGCGCGCGGTTCGAGCGGCTCGTGCGCCGGGTCGACTCCTGCGCCCTCCCCACCGACTACGGCCGATTCATCTGCCACCTGTACGAATCGTCGACCGACCACTACCTGCATGTGGCGCTCTGTGCGGGCCAGGTCCAGCCCTTGGACGGCAAGCCCGGCCCGCGGATCGACTATCCCGTCCTCGTGCGCGTCCATTCGGAGTGCTTGACGAGCGAGACCTTCGGGAGCCTTCGGTGCGAGTGTGCCCATCAGCTGGCCGGGGCCCTCATGCGCATCCAGGAAGCGGGGGAGGGGGTCCTCCTCTACATCCGGGACTGT
>SBBH01000159.1 GCA_005239795.1 Planctomycetales bacterium | reverse complement strand
CCAGGGGGGCGGGGAGGTCTCTACGGAAAGAGCTTGGAGGGAGAGGACCTACAGCTTAACCTTACCCAGAATCTGTCCAACCCATGGGGGGAAGCTCCCAGGCACAGGCCTCACCAGCCGAAGATAATAAAAGGAGAAAGACCATGGGAAAACTCGCCGAAGTCACAGGGGAAACGTTCGCCAGCGCCGTGGTCAATGCCGCCACGCCGGTTCTCGTCAAGTTCACCGGCGCCGGGTGACCCACCTGCGACCGCATGGCTCCGGTCCTGGAGTCCTTGGCGCAGGAGACGGCGGGACAGATGAATGTGGTTCAGATCGACGCCCACGGCGCCGTCGACGTCTCCTCCGAGTACGGCGTCATGAGCCTGCCGACGATGCTCCTCTTCAAGGGGGGCCGCCCGGTCGGCCAGTGGACGGGCTATTTCACCAAGGAGGTTCTGAAAAGAAAACTCGATCCGCTTCTCTAAGGCGCTGCGCGGAAATAACTGCCTATTTTTGCGCGAATCCTACGGGGACGATTTTTGACAACCCCTTCCTGGGAAGTGTGATTCCCAACCGGAGGAAACCATGACAAAAAAGCGCGCTCCCAAGGTGAAATTGAAGCGGCTCGACGCTGGCCAGATCTCCGACCAGATCAAACGATTCGAAGGAGAGCTCCAGCGGCGCGTCATCGGCCAACACAAGGCGATTGAAGAGATCGTCACCTCCTTTAGCGGACTGACCTCAGGTCTCCGGAACACCGACCGCCCGGTCCTGACGCTCCTCTTCATGGGCCCGACGGGGGTGGGCAAGACCGAAACGGTCAAGGTCCTCGCACAGACCCTCTTCGGTTCGAAAAAGGCGTTCACGCGCATCAACTGCCAGGAGTTCGCCTCGCCCCACCAGGTGGCCAAGCTCCTCGGTTCCCCTCCCGGCTACGTCGGGAGCGACATCGAGCCGATGCTCTCGCAGAAGAACATCGACAAATACCACAAGGAAGCGTTCGAGAAAAAGGTGGGGATCTTCCGCAAGGGGAGCGGCGCCGTCAAAAAAATATTCCCCGAGGAGTCCTCCCACTATCTATCGATCATCCTCTTCGACGAGGTCGAGAAGGCTGACCCGGTCCTGTGGAATTCGATCCTCGGGATCCTTGACGACGGACATCTGACCTTGGGGAACAACCAGGAGGTTGATTTCACCCGCTCGGTGATTGTCCTCACCTCAAATGTCGGCTCGACCGAAATGGCGCGCCTCATCGAGGGGCGCATCGGCTTCGCCTCCAAGCAGGACGACACGCTCCACAAGGATATCGAAAAAGAAGCCTTGCGTTCCGCCAAGGCTATCTTCCCGCTGGAATTCCTGAACCGCTTCGACGCCATCGTCGTTTTCCGAACGCTCTCGAAGGTGCACCTCTCGCAGATCCTGGACATCTACATCGATGACCTCCACCAGCGCGCGGTCAATTCCGACATCCCGTTCATCTTGGAGCTCACGCCGCGCGTGAAGCAGTTCCTGATCGAGAAGGGGACCGATCCCCAGTTCGGGGCGCGCCCCCTGCGCCGGGCGTTCTCCAAATGGGTGGCCAATCCCATCTCGAATCTTCTCACTACGGGGCAGGTTAAGGCAGGCGACCTTGTGCGGGCGCATTTGAAGACGAATAAGATCGCCTTCGATCTCGTGGCCCCGCAGCAGTCCGGAGCCCTTGTCATCGCTAAGCACATCGGACGCTAATACAACGGCGGGTTTTCTCCCTGAACCTCTCCAGGAACAGATTTGCGCGACGCAAGCGTTGCGGCCACGCCCCAAACAAGGTATCCCGCGAAGACCACCACGAGCGCCACCTCAATCCAATAGGCGGCCAGGGCCATCGCCAAAATCAACTGGACCAGATGAGCGAACGGCCGCTTCCCTCCGAGCAACCGGTTGGGAACGTGCAGATAGCGCACCGTGCTCACCATCAGGATTCCCAAGACAAGGGCGGCAAATGGGATCGCGGCGAACAGGGCCTCCCGGGCGGTCTGGGGCATCCGGCCGTCCGAGGAGCACCCCAGAAGCGCCAGCGCCGCCACGACTCCCGCGGCCGCGGGGGTCGGGAGCCCCTCGAAATCGTTGTGCGCCGACTTGTCTCCCGCTTGGCGGACGTTGTAGCGGGCGAGCCTCAGCGCCGCGCACACCAGGTACACGGCGCACACGAGCCACAGAATCCGGAGATCCGAAAAGACGCCGTGCGCGATGGCCCGCACGAGAAGAGTCGGCGCAAGCCCGAATGTCACCAGATCCGCCAGGGAGTCAAGCTGCGCCCCGAAGCCGCTCGTGACACGCGCCATCCGGGCCACCCGGCCGTCTAGGGCATCGAAAACCATCCCCAAAAAAATGTACCAGGAAGCCCAGACGAGTTTCTGGTCGACGACATGGCGCCCCTCGAGAGTCCCGTCGATGATGTACGTGATCGCCGTGAAACCGCAAAAAAGGTTACCCAGCGTCATCAGGGTGGGAACAATAGCGATCTTCTTCACCGCGGCGCCTCCCGGCCGCCGGCCGCCTTCAGGCTCCCCGCCCGCGCCCGCACGCGGGCCACGAGAGTCTCGCCCCCTCGGACGATGTCCCCAGGTTTGACGATCGCCTCATAACACACCGGATCAAAGGACAGTTCCGTGCGCGAGCCGAACTTGATCATCCCGAAGCGCTCCCCCCCCGTCAGGGTCTGGCCCAGGCGCGCCGCGCAGACGATGCGCCGGGCAATCGCGCCGGAGATCTGCCGCACGAGAAGGTGCGCGCCGTCGGGCGTCACAAGCCCCAGTTCGTGAGACTCGTTAACCCGCGAGGCCCTAGCCTTGCGGGCGTCGAGGAACGCTCCCGGCTTATAGAGGAGATGCTCCACGCGTCCAGCCGCAGGAGCGCGGTTCACATGCACGTCAAAGACCGACAGGAAAATGCCGATGCGCCGCGCCTCCTCGCCGACAAAGGGGTGCGGCGCGTCGACGACATCCGTGACGCGCCCATCGGCGGGGGCCACGAGATCCCCTTCCCCTCCCTGCGGCGTGCGGTCGGGGTCTCGGAAGAACGCGAGCATCCCGCACCACGTGGCAACCGGCGCAAGCGCCGCCCAAGGGGAAACATAGAAGAGAGTGATCGCCGCCGCGAACGCGGCGGCGCCATACCCGACCACTTCCGACGCCCCGTAGGGGGTGGTGCGCATGCGCCTCCTATTTTACAGGAAGCCGGGAATTCAGCCAGAACGCGCCTGCCACGAGTTTCCCCAGTTCATAGGTGGATTCTGCAAGGTGCGAGCGTTCCGAAGAGGGCACGCAGTCCCCAGATGAGCCGGTAGTATTCGTGGCGGCAT
>SBBH01000090.1 GCA_005239795.1 Planctomycetales bacterium | reverse complement strand
TCCGCTTCTGGCTCATCCCTTCTCCTCCCGTCTCCTGGACCCAGATCTTGCCACAATTCTTGGCTTACCGACCTGTCCAAAAAACGGGGGGAACTTCACTCCTTCTCGGATACCGCCTACATCAAGCGGGATATTCCATCTTTTGGGACTATGCCCTGCAGGTTTCGCAATATTTCAGAGAAACGCCCCTGGCTTATCTCCGGCAACAACGGGCCTGGAGCGCCGGCGCCTTCCGGCTCCAGCTGGAATATCCCGGAATCGCCGACATGCCGTGGTCCGTACGCCGCGGCGCGCTCAGCGCACAGCTTCTCTTACACGCCCTTCTGCTCATCTCGGCGCCGGCGGCCGCGGCGGGGCCGGCTCTTTGGCCCGTGCCGGCCCTCTCGGCGGCGGGGATGCTGGCGTTCAACCTGCCGTTCCTGTCGTCCGTCGCCCGGAGCCGTTCCTTTATTTTCGCGCTGAGAATATTCCTGGCGATCGTGGCGGTGCGCAACATGGCATGGCTCTGGGGCGTCGCAGAGACGGCTCTGGGCCGCCCTTGGCGCACCGCCCAGTTTCTGGCGCGGCGGACTTTTCTTAAACGAGCATCACGGAAGGAAGGGCCGGTCTTTATTCGGACCGGGGGCGATCCAGGCCTGCCGCCGACGGGCTAGTGGTTCGACTCACTCGATTTTTCGGGTGGTTTGGAATGCTCATGTGCACCATCGCTCACCACTAGTGCTGAGCCAGGCGATTTTGCGCACACGCAAAATCACCCGTGTCGAAACACTAGCGCGTGCGATGGTCGAGGTACCATTCGACCGTCTTTTGAAGTCCCTCCTCGAATGAAACGCGGGCCTCGAAGCCGAATTCCTTCCGGGCGCGCTCGACGCTGACGCGCCGGCGCGGCTGTCCGTCGGGCTTGGCGGCATCCCAGCGGATCTCTCCTTGGAAGCCTGTCAGGCGCGCGACAAGCTTCGTCAGATCCCGGATCGAGATCTCCGAGCCCGAACCAATGTTGACGGGAAGGTCCTTGTCGTAGTGCTCGGCCGCCAGAGCGATCCCCCGGGCGGCGTCCTCCACGTAGAGGAATTCCCGCGTCGCCCGGCCGGTCCCCCACGCCACGACCTCGGGAACCCCCTTCTCCTTCGCTTCCAAGAATCTCCGGATCAGGGCAGGGATGACATGAGAGGTCTCAGGTTCGAAATTGTCGCGGGGTCCGTAAAGGTTCGTGGGGAAAAGCGCGATGGCGTTGAATCCGTATTCCTTCTTGTAGGCTTGCGCCTGCACGAGGAGCATCTTCTTTGCGAGGCCGTACGGGGCGTTCGTTTCCTCGGGGTATCCGTTCCAAAGGTCGTCCTCCTGGAACGGGACCGGCGTCAGCTTAGGATAAGCGCAGATGGTGGCAATCGCGACGAACTTGCTGACATTCGCGCGGCGGGCCTCCTCCATCAAGGGAACCCCCATCATGAGATTCTCGTAGAAAAAGGTGCCGGGCCAACGCTGGTTCGCCTGGATCCCGCCGACGCGGGCCGCCAGGTGGATCACCACGTCCGGGCGCGCATCCGTCAAAAGCCGACGCACGGCGTCCCGCTCCAAGAGGTCGTAGTCGCGCTTGCGCGGGACGAAGATCTCCCGGCACCCGGCCCGGCGCAGCTCGTCGACGACATGGGATCCCAGAAAGCCGCTCCCGCCGGTGACGAGAAATCTTTTTGCCGCGAAGGCGTCCACGCCGGAACGTTACGGAGCTCCCACGAAAGGGTCAAACAGTTTCGGCCAGAGACCCGTTCGCGAAGTCAATCCAAGCGCAGCTTCCCGCACCGTGCGCGCGCCAGACTCCAGCCGGAAGCGCGCGGCCGGCAGAGACGATGCGCCGAACTTCCCCTTCTCCGACCCGGACGGCAACGGTCGCCAGATCCCGGAGATCGCCTAAAGATCCCAACACCGGGTCTTCCTGCCACTCGAGCGCCACGAGATCCCCCTCCCGCCAAGCCGAGAGCCGCTTCAAAACCACCAGGTGACGCAGCAGACGCGACGTCCGAGCCACCCAAATCTTGCCCGCGTCCCTAAACCGGGCCAGCCGCCGGAACGCCTCGGCGGCCCCGGCCGGAAGCTCCCGGGCCGACCCCTGCAATACACGGCTCTTTCCAAAATGCGTGAAGAGGACCATCGCACCTTCGTTGGCGACAAGCCGGTCCAGGATTTCCTCACTCAAGACATCTGTCAGATCCTCGATGCAATCCCTTGTGAAATCGCCGAACCGCTGGAAACGCCAGATCGACCTTCCATCCCTCAGGCGATCGAGCCACACAAGATCATTCCTGCCCCGCACGGGGTATCCCAGATGCTCGATTCCCCGCCGGAAGACGCGTCCAGGGAGGGTCGCTCCGGCAGCGCGCGCAAGGCGGTCCAGCACCCAGGCGGCGGCGGGCCCAGCACGGGCTCCTGCCCGATGGGCCCGGTAGTACTCCCACGCGCTGCAAGGGCGCTCCTGCCCGACGACGCACGTCAGGTCTCCGGTCCAGATGAACTGGATCCCGAGGCGACCAAAGAGGTCCGCGTGGTACTCGACGGGGCGCGACGGCCATCCCCCGGCGCTGCGCTTTTCCGGAAGGTCGCCATAAGTCCCGGGCGCCAGCACGTTCTGGAAGTTGTGATCGTCCCCATGGTTGATCCAGATAGGAACCGAGAGCCCCAATCGAGAGAGCGCCCGCTCGGCGAGCTCCCGCCGGAATCCCCCCCCCAGGCTGAAATCGCCATAGGCATGGAGAGTGTCGATCCGTCCTTGCTGGATCCCCTCCCGGATGACGGCGGCGTCTTTCTCTTTCTCGCACGTCCCCTCAAAGTAGGAGATTCCCTCCGATATTTCCGGGTTCGCACGATAGAACCAGAAGGAATCGGCGATGTCGAGCCCGAGCCCCCGGCCAAAACGCGTCTGGCCGTTGCCGTTTACAAACGCGTGAAGGTCCAAGAAGTATCCAGGCGTCGTGTAGTCGATGTCGCTTGAAACTGCGAGGGCCGCTCGGAAAGGGGGCGGGAAACGAAACACGGGACACAGGCGCCTTGACACGGCTTTACGATATCATGCCTCCGGCGGATCGCCGCTGGCATGGACCAAAAAAACGGATCTCTCCCTCCTGTCGAATCCGCGCGGATTCCTTTCTGGACCCTGATGGGGTTCCTGGCCCTCTATATCTGGAACGCCGCTCCTGGGATCACCTGGGAGGATTCAGCCACCTACCACAAACTCCTTGACGCCGGGGGCCCCCTTTGGGGAGACGCTGTCTCGCACCGTCTGTATTGCCTCTTGGCGGGGATCGCTCACAAACTTCCCCTCCCCGGCGAGACGGCTTGGCGGCTGAATATCCTGAACGCGTTCCTGTCCGCGGGATGTCTTGGATTGGTGTACCGGATTGTCCTTCTTTTAACCGGGCGCTCGACAGCTGCACTCCTGTCCATGTCCTGCCTCGGAGTCTCCCACCTCTTCTGGCATTACGCCGAGGTCGCGAAGCCCTACCCCCTCATGAATCTCCTGTGGTTGGCGTCCTTGTGGGGGCTTGTGCACGGCGCCCAAACAACAAGCACGGGAACGTTCGCATTCTCAGGTCTCTGCCAGGGACTTTCCCTCGGCGTCCACCCGTACGCGGCCGCCTTCCTTCCGGCCGCAGCCATCTTCCTCGCCCTGGCGCCGCGCCCAAAGCTCCGCTTCGGCGCCGGATGGATCCTAGGCTGGGGAATCGGGGCGGCGGGCGTCCTTTTCATCTATACGGACCTGATCCACATCAAGGGATGGAACGGTTTCGTCTGGCACTGGGCGTTCGGTGGACAGGGGGAGCTCGTGACGGGGATGTCACAAGGGCATGAGCTCCTCTCGATCCGCTGGGAGCGCTTCGGCCGGAACTTCCTCGAGTGGCTCGCCTATCTCGTCTACCAGTTCCCCCTGTCGCTTCCCCTCGCTGCCCTCGGGATCCCTGCCTGCCTCAAACGCGCCCCCGCCACCGGTTGGGCGCTTTTGATTTTCTACGGCTCCTGCGTCGCCATTCCTTTCGATTTCAACGTTCCCCTGAAAATTAATTTTTACCTGCCCAGTTTCCTGGTCGTCGCCATTTGGATCGGCTGCGGCCTGGAGCTGTTTTTGACTCTCTGGCGAAATTCCCCGAGGGAAATCCTTGTGCGTATCCGGCGCGCCTACTTCGTAGCGGCTGTGGCAGTCCCGCCAGTCCTCTACGCCGTCTACGCGCTGGAGCCTGCCGAGGATTTCCTTCCGACCTCCCTCCGAAAATCGTCCGACGCCTCTTACAAGGACCGCGCCCGCTTCTATCTCTGGCCCCCGAAACGCGGCTTCGACGAGCCGCGCCGTTATGCCAAGCGGGCTTTCGCATCGATCGAGCCGAACGCCGTCGTCATCGCCGACTTCCAGGAACGGGATATCCTGAAGCACTACCAGCACGAGATGGGCCGCAGAGATCTCACAATCCATCACCTCTCCGCCTGGGGCGGAGAGGAAAACAAGCCGATCCGCGAGATGTTCCTGACCTGGGCGGCCGAGGCCGCCGGAGACCGCCCCCTCTACGCGGGACATGTCTATCGTCCCCTGTGGGAGGGATCTGGATGGAGGGGGACTCCGGTCGGGGACTTCGACCGGATCGACCGGTAAGGTCGCGCGAAAATAACTGATTGACTCTATCGCAATGGGCCGTTTTTATTCTATTGTCTTTTCATTCCTCTTTTTCGCGCGAATCCTTATATCAGGGGCCGTGCGGAAAAAAGAAGTCGGATAAAAAGGCATTACGCGTGAGATCTCTGAGATTTTCGTTCATGCCCCGTGAGCCCTTCTATCAAATACAGAAGTTATTTCCGCACGGCCCCTAAGACACTCCCTCCATGCCGATCCGGATCCTGGGCGTCAACGGCAATATTCATGACAGCGCCGTCTGTCTGCTCGAGGATGGAAAGATCGCCTATGCGGTCGAGGAAGAGCGTCTCAACCGGCGCAAACATTATGGTGGCCCGCCGGACAAGGCCCTCGCAACGCTGTCGCGAAACACCAGAATAGACTGGCAGGCGGCGGATCATTACGCGATCCCCTGGAAGCCGCGGCGCTTCTTAGGACACAACCTGCGAGAGGATCTCGCGCGCCTGCCGGGGCGGCCGGGCCTTCACCTCCACGCGATCGCCAACACCCTCGACGTCTTCGGCAGGCACCTCCAGTTCGAGAAGCGTTTCACATCCCTCGGAAAGCCGGTCGCCATCATCGAGCACCATCTGGCACATGCCGCGAGCGCTTTCTTCGTTTCCGGCTTCAAGGAATCGGCCATCCTCACCTACGACGCCCGTGGCGAGGACATCTCCACGATGCTCGCCTATGGCCAGGGGCTCGACATCGATGTCCTGCGTCGGATCAAGCTCCCTCATTCGCTGGGCCACCTCTACGCCCAAATCACCGACTACTTGGGATTCGGCAAAAACGACGAATACAAGGTGATGGGGCTGGCGGCGTACGGGAAGCCGCGCTTCACGGATTTCTTCGCGCGGACGATACGCCTCGACGGTCCCGGACGCTACACGGTCGACCGCCGGAATCTAGACTACTACCGGGGATACACGGCGGAGCTCCTGCGCCTGGGATCCGCGCGCGCACCGGAAGAGCCGATCACGGACTTCCACCGGGACATCGCCGCGAGCGTCCAGGCACACCTTGAGAAAGCAGCCTTCCATCTCGCCGATTTCCTCCAGAAAGAGACGGGCTCGAAAAATCTCTGCATCGCAGGGGGTGTGGGCTTAAACGGCGTCGTCAACGGAAAGCTTCTCTCAAGCGGGAAATGGAGCGGACTCTATGTCCAGCCGGCGGCCGGCGACTCGGGGTTGGCAATCGGGGCGGCCTTTCATGTCTGGCATACAGTCCTTCGGCGACCGCGGGAGTTCGTCATGGACCGCGCCGACTTCGGTCCTGTTTTTTCGAAAGCCGCCGTCGAAGAAACGCTCAAACGCCTGAAGATCCCTTTCACCTCCGTCGACGACCCGGCCGCCGCCGCCGCCCAGCGGATCGCCTCCGGGCAGGTGGTCGGCTGGTTCCAGGGGCGCGCCGAGTTCGGCCCGCGCGCCCTGGGAAACCGTTCGATCCTCGCGGACCCGCGCGACCCAGCCATGAAGGAACGCGTGAACGCCCTGGTAAAGAACCGCGAGAACTTCCGCCCCTTCGCTCCGGCGATCCTGGAGGAAGAGACGCGGTCCTACGTCGACTTTGATCCCCCTTTTCCGTTCATGATCGTCGTCCTCCCCGTGCGTCCCGAAAAGCGTTCTGTCATCCCCGCCACGGTCCATGTGGATGGGACCGCGCGCGTTCAAACGGTGAGCCCGAAAACATCCCCCCTTTTCTGGAGGCTGATTTCCCAGTTCAAGCAGCGCACCGGCGTCGGCGTCGTATTAAACACCTCCTTCAACATCCAGGGAGAACCGATCGTGAACACACCCGAGGACGCCGTCCGGACCTTCTACAGCTCGGGCCTGGACGCCCTCGTGATAGAAAACTGCCTCGTGACAAAATCCGCAAGCTAAAAAATTTTCTGCCGACGGGCGTCGATCCAACGCCGGAGCCGGACGGCAAGAAACGGTGAGAATCTCGACAAGACGAGCGTCGCCCGCCGGCCCACCGGGATATTTCCCCCTTTTTGTCGGCAGGCCCAGCACATGAGATTCCTCCCGCGCAACGCCTGACCCAGCTCCAAATAGAAAAATCCCACCTCGTAGCGGAGCGCCACATACCGCTCCTGCCGCTGGGCCTGATGAGGGTCCGAAAAATCTTCCGGCTCAGCAGGGGGGTTGTCCGGTGGGGATGGCATTTCAAGATCGCCTGATCCGTCAAGCTCCGAACGGATCCCTTTCCAGCGGTCGCGCACAACGGACTTGTGCCAGCCTTGGATCGAGACGTTCCCAGGGTGACGCCGGTAGTCATAGACGATCTCGGGAATATTGGCGACCCGGTACCGGCGCGTCATGCGCCAGCAAAGATCTGGATCCTCAAACGCCGTCAGGTGCGGGTCCACAAAACCGCCGGCCAGCTCCGCCGCGGCGCGCCGGACCATGACCAGGGGCCCGCAGAAGGGGAGCTCCACCACGAACGTCTCACGGATCGAACGGTCGCCAAGAAGCGTCCGCATGGTCAGGAAGGGGACCCCCTCCCGATCGATCAGGCGGTAGTCCCCGCCGACAAGCCCGTATCCTGGATGACTTTCAAGGAACCCCACCTGGAGGCGCAGCCGCTCCGGATGCGACAGGTCGTCGGCATCCTGGCGCGTCATGAATTTTCCCTGCGCGCGGCGGGCCGCCTCCACGAGGGTCGGCACGCACCCGCGGTGCGGAAGCGCCAAAACCGTGATCCGATCGTCCCGAAAAGAACGGATCTGATCGAACGTCCCGTCCGTGGAGCCGTCGTCGGCGACGATCAATTCAAAATCCGAAAAGGTCTGCGAGAGGATGCTTTCGATCGCGGCCCCGACGTAGATCGCCTGATTGTAGACCGGCATCAGGACGCTGACCATGGGATGCGTCACGCCTTCCTCCACCAAAGGACGCCCCCCATGACCGCCCGAAGCTCCCGATTTCCAAAAACGCCCAAGACGCGCAAGAGAACCGCATAAAAGGCGACATGGAAGGCCGCGCAGACCCACCAAGGTATCGGCAGCAACAGGGTCGCCGACGCGATGGCGGCCGATGCGAGCGGCTTCCACAGCCAACGGATGAACGCGACAGGCTCTGATTTCAAAACAAGCGGAACGAAGACCAGGAAATTTACCGCCGTCCCGATCAGGGTCGCCCAACAGGCACCCGCACGCCCCCCTCTCTCGACCGCGAACCAGAGCGCGGCGGCGAACACTGCCACGAGCGCCGCTTGTGGCACAAGGAGACACCGCTCCTTTCCGCGGGCGTAGAAGTACCACGAACAAAGCGATTGGAGGAACGAAAAGGGAACCATCCACGGCAAGATCCGCATCGGCAGGACGAGTGAATCAGCAGTACTCCCGAAAAAGAGACGCACCAGGGGCTCAGCGAAAACAGAGCCCAGGACCGCGATCGGGAGCGCTGCCGCCAAAAGAACCTGAAGGCCTCGACCGTAGAGGCGGGAGAGTGCCCCCCCTTCACTGACGGCCGCGGTGATAAAGAGCGGAAAGACCACCGTGCGCAGGGCGATCGGGATGAGCCCCGCGTGCCCAGCCAGGGACCGCACGGGCGCATAATCCCCCAGCGCAGCGTCTCCGGCCGCGAACCACAGCACCAGCGTGTCCTCCCATACAAACAAAAGCCCTAAGAAGTTCATGAGGCCGATCGGAAGGGACTCCCGCCAGAGAGTCACCATCTCACGGCGGTCGGGCCGCTGGCCGCGGGCGCCCTCTTCACGCGCCAAAAAGGCTCCCGCAGCCAAACGCAGGAACTGGACGCCGGCGACGACCCCCGCAAAACCGACAACGCTTCCTCCCACCCACGCCACGACAACCCCTCCGGCCAACGTCGCCAGGCTTCCCCAGACCATGATGTGATTATTGAAATGAAAAGCCCCACGGGCCTGGAAAAACGACAGGTAACAGGCCAGCAGCGACTCCAAAAAAACCGAAAAACCGAAAAGAGCCAGGAGCGGCGCCTTGGCATCCGGCCACCACGCGAGCCCCCCGATTCCGGCCATCACCAGGAAAACGCCCAATCCCAGAAGGCTCTTGACGGCAAGGGCCGCGGAAAGAACGCGGCTCGCGGCCGCCGGATCCCGGCCGATCCGACGCACCAGGATGGCTTCAAACCCAAGGCTCATGACGACCGCAGCGATCGACGCCAGCGTCAGGGTGCCGCTGTAGCGCCCCCGGTCGTCAGCCGAGAGCATCCTCATAACAACCAGAAAATAGGCGAACTGCAGAAGACGGCTCGCCAGGGTCGCCGCAAAAAAACGCGTCGCGTCCGCGGCCGCATTCAGCGCGAGCGGAGCTTTTTTTTCGTCAGCGGCGCCCATGAATATCGTAAACGTGCACTGCAAAAGGCTCCCCTTCCAAGGAAAAGGTGCGGTCCCAACCGAAACGGGCGGCCGCGTCGTCGAAGGCGAGCGGCACTCCGAAAGGGAGGACGTATGCGGGAACACGCGTCTGGACAGCCCAGCGGATCGCCTCGTAACGACCCTCGCGGCTCCAGAGAGGATCCTCATATCCCCACCGGCCGCCGCGGTTCACAGCCAAAAGATGGACGGGGCCTGCGTCGGCGCGGTCGAGCAGTTCCTGCGGCGATCGGAGCAAGGCGGACGGAGCCCCGGGCGCATAAAACTCCGCCACCGGATAATCGTCGACCGCCGCAATAGACCTCCCCCCGGCCTGGGCCTCGGCAACGAGATCCGGGTACGGGGAACGAGTGCGCAGAACGTCCCCCAGCGTCCCCCATACACATATGAGCTGACCCGCAACGACCAGGACCGCCACAGCAACCCATTTTCTCCATCGGCAGACCATCGTCGCAACAAACAGGACACCTAAAGGGAAGGCCACGAGAAGCGTCCGACAGGCCATGAACGGCTTGAGGGAATAGGCCATGTACACCCAGAAGATCCCCGCCGCGAGGGGTAGAAGCCGGCTCTCTGGCGTCCCAGGATGGCGTACCGCGCGGGTGACGACCCACCCCAGCGCGATCGCCATCAGGACCGCAAAGAAGATCCCTTCCGTGCGGACAGTGTGAATAACATAGAACCAAGGATGGGCATCTCCTCCGGAGAAGATGGTCGCGTTCAAACCGGCCGAGGAATACCAAACCTCCTCGAGGTAACTCGCCACGCCGTGGATCCACCCCCCCAGGATCCATCGGGCTGCGCGCGTCACCGCTTCCCAAGCCGCCAGCGGGACCGCGGCCGCGATCGCGAACGCTGCCACCCGGTGGAGGCCGTCTCTCAGTGCGGCACTTTCACGTGCCTGCAAAGCCTGCCAAGCCTCCCGTGCAGGAAGGACCACAAAAAGCCAGTAGAGGTTGTAGTGAAACGTGAAGGCGAGCCCCGTCCAAAGGCCGGCGCGCGCCGGTAAGAAAGGCCCCTGCACCGCGTAAAAAAAGGCGCCGAGCGCGAAAAAGACCGAAGCGGCATGGGAAAAGCCGGACCTGGAAAAGAAAAGATGATTCGGCGAAACCGCCAGGAGCGCCGCGGCGCATGCCGCGGTCCGGATGCCACCCGCCAAGAGCCCGATCCGCCAGACCCAGATGAGCGAAAGCGTCCCGAACAAGGCGCTCACCGCCAGCGGCACGACGTCCCGGACGCCGAAGAGCGCCATCCCCGCGGCCACGCAGGCAGCGTAGCCGTGTTTGGCCGCCAGATACGGATAGGGAAAGCCGTTCCGAACAAATTCCTCGCGCAAGGCGGCGGAGGTCAGAGGATCCCCATGGACGACCGAGCGGACCGCCCAGCGGTAAGCGATCGCCGGCCCTTTGGCGACCTGGGCGAGCGACCCCTCGTCGTAGGAGGCAAGCCCTCGCCGTTCCAAGCCCACGGCTCGAAGCGCTCCCCCCAAAATCAAAAGGGCCAGGAGAATGCCCGCGGCATGCCGGCTGACGGCCCCCCGCCTCATCTAAGAGACTCCAGATCGAAAAGATCCACCCGATAGTCAACGTCTTTCAATCCCCACAACCGATCCCACCGAAACGCCACATCGACATAATCGAATTCAAGGGGCTGGCCGAATGGGATCGAAGCGATCGGCTCCTGAGCCCTCTGGCGGAGCTCCCGCACGATCGAGAACCGCTCATGCCAAACGGGATCTTCATCGTTGTAACGACCGTTGCGCCGAAGTGCTGCGAGGAAAAGAGGTCGGCCCGGATGCTGCCGTCGGGTTCGCGTCAGTGGAACGCGCCATGACTCGTTTCCCACCTGCGCCACGAGGATGTCGTCCCGCTGCAGATAAGTTTGAAGAACGGTGTAATCATCCACGGTCACCAACTCTCCCCCCCGCCGGTCTGCCTGGGCGATCACTTCTGGATAGGGGCTCCTGCCCCGAACCGCCCGGAGGGTCATGGGGCACATCCCAGCCAGGGCGCCGACCACGAGCCCCCAGGCCAGCCAATGGCGCGGCATTCTGAACGCGAACCACGCCACCAGAGCGCAGGATGCCGGAATGCCAACCAGAAGCGTTCGTGCCGCCTTCAGAGGGAGGGGCGTGTAGAGGACATGTCCCCCCACGACAAGAGCCGCCAAGGTCGCGACCGGAAGAAAGGACCGGCCTGCTCGGCGCGCAAACGCGAGCGCGGCGGCCGCCGCCGAAAATCCCGCCAGGGCCGTGAAGAGGATCCCTTCCGTCCGAACCCAATGGATGAGGTAAAAAAGCGGCGTCGAATGGGAAACGGAGTAGCCGCTCGTATTGATCGAGAACTGCTGGATGAATTCCCGACTGTAGGGAAAAATGCCAACCGATCCCAGGAGCCTCGTGGCGACTTCCACGGCGGCCAAGGGGAGAGCCGCCCCCGACGCGAAGATCAAAACAGGCCGTAGAAACGCGGCGATGGGGCGCTGGGGGCGCTCCAGGATCCCCCCGACACCGGCCGCCGCGCCCGCCAAAGGGAGGGTCCAAAAAAGGTTGTAGTGGCAAACCAAACCAGATCCCCACAGGATACCCCCCCACCGAAGTGATCGCGAGGATCGCAGATCCTGGAACCAACAGAAGAGGAACCACGCGCCGCCGTACATCCAGAACAAGCTTGCCGCCTGCGACAGAGCCGAGCGGGAATAAAAGACATGATTGGCGGAAACGGCCGTGAGCAAGGCCGCCGCCAGACCGATTCTGCGGCCGCCGAGAAGGGCACCGATGCGATACACCCAGACAAGAGTGAGCGTTCCCAAGAAGGCGTTCACCCAGAGGCCAGCGTCGAGCCTCATGCCAAGAACAGCCATGACCAGGGATTGAAGCGCCGCGTAGCCGTGATGGGCCGCGAAATAGGTGTCCGGGAATCCATGTCTCATCACGGCCGTCTTGATCGTCTCAAAAGAAGGAAGGTCCAACATCGCCAGCGACGAAAGGCACGTCCGGAGAGCCTGCGCCGGGGCGTAGGCCATCCGCCAATGCGAGCCCTCGTCGTAATAGCAGAGCCCCCGCTGGGGCAGGTCCCAAACACGCAAGGCGCCGCCCAGAAGAAGCGCGGCTGCCAGGAACGCTTTCCACGGCGCCCCCTTCACCGCTGATCCGCCTTCACGTCAAAGAGGTGCACCTCGTAGCGCACGTCGGCAAGAGACAATAGGCGATCGAAACGCCAAGCCGAATCCACATAGTCGAAATCAACCGGTACATGGAAGGGAAGCACGTGGTCCGGGCGGGCGCCGCGTGCCAAAAGATCCTGTATAAAGCCGTACCGGTTGGCATAGACCGGGTCATCGCAACCGTAGGCGCCGTCCTTATAGAGCGCTACGAACGTCGTTCCCCCTTCCGAAAGGGCCGGCCCAATGCGCTCAAACCCCTTCCAATCATAGACCAGAACGGCCCCTGGGAAGCCGGCGTAAAAATCGACGGTAGGGAACTCGTCGACGGCGACGATCGACCGCCCTTTCGCTCTGAGATCCTCCACCACGCCGCGGAAATGCCCGTGCCCCCTCAAGAGGTTCATGTCCCTGACCAAGGGGATCGCCAAAAAGACCGCGACGCAGAGCGCCTTCCCCCAGCGTCCGGCCGCCCCCTCCGCGCGCCAACGCGAGAAAGCGTACCCCCACAGCATCGCCGCAAACGGCAGGCAGGGGACCAGCGTCCGCGCCACCTTCCAGGACATCGCCGACATCGCGGCATATGGAATCCAGACCAGGAGCGCTGCCAAGAGAAGCGCGCCAGCTGCAGAAACGCTCCGCCTGTTGCGCCAGGCCAAAAAGGTCCCAATCAGGGTCCCTGCTATCAGACCGACCGTCTCCGTCCTAAGCCAGAAAATCGCGTAAAAAAAGGGAGAGGCCTGGGCGCGGGGATTGCAGTAGTGAAACAGATGCGACCACTGCCCTCTCAGATCTTGAAGGTAGGTTGTCTGGTCGGGAAGCCAATCCCTGAAGAAAAAGGCCGCGGAGACCGTCGCCACCTGGAAAAAGAGGATCGGAACGCTCGCTCCCACCCCGACGACAGCCGCATCCAGAAAGGCCGCCTTCCAAGCGCCTTTTCCCCCGGCCAAGAAGCGTCCCCCCAAACGCGTGCCCACCAGGACCGCCAACGCCCAGGCGACATTGAAATGGCAGGTGAAGGCGTAGCCGCAGGCGAGCCCCGCTCGAAAGGCGTCGGCCGTTCGGCGTGGAGCTTCCCTCTCCCGAAAGTGCCAATAAACAGCCAGGGCCAGGAAAAACCCCGCCGTGACGTGGGCAAATCCCGTCCGGGAAAAAAAGACATGCGTCGGCGAGACGGCCAGGGCCAAAGCGCCCCAGAAGGGCAGCGCGTCCCCCTCTCCCTCCCCGATCCGACGGAGCGTCAGGTAGACGATCCAAACAGTCGCCACTCCCATCACGGCCGAGAGGACGATGAGCGCCTTGTCGGAGATCCCTCCCCATGCCATGGAGAGGGTCGCGAGGGCCAAGTATCCGGGCCGCGCCGAGGTCCGAGGGTAGGGAAAGCCGTATCGTTCATACTCGGCCTTCAAGGATTCTGGAGTCCAGGCGTCCCCTCCCCAAGCGGTCCGCAGGACCCAGCGGACCGCCACGGCCGGGCCGAGCGCGCTCTTGGCGGTTTCCCCTTCGTCGTAATGATAGAACGAATCGTTCCAGACGCCCCCGAACCGCAGGAAGGAAGCCAGAAGTAGGATTCCCGCCAAACGGGCTGACGAGCGTTTCATCTTCCGCGGGATGTCTCTTACGGATCTCGCCAGCGCTTGACGCAACGAGCCGTCACGAAAAGCCCTGGCAGACGCCTGATGGGGGAGACCTCAAACCGGCGATGCAGCGCCTCCAGGATCTCCGTATGGCTAGAGGGATGGATATGGTCCATATCGAATCCCAACGCCGAGAAAAGGACGCCTGTCAAACGGCTCTTGACCGGGAATCCGACCGCGAGGACCCCGCCGGGACGTAAGACCCAATCCACTTCCGCCAGGGCGGCATCCAACCGATCCAGATGCTCGAGGACCGAAACGCACACGACAGCGTCCTGGCTGGCGTCCGGAAAGGGGATCTCATAGATCGACCCGCGGCAGAGATCCGCTAAAAATCCCTGCGCCGCCAGATTGCGACAGACGATGTCGATCCTCTCATGGACGTCGATCCCGGAAACGCGGCGGGCCCGGCGGCATTCCTCGGGAACCAGGATCCCGGAACCAAAACCGATGTCAAGAAGGTCGCCGTACGTCTTCTCGCGGTCCTCCAAATGCGACAAGACGAGAGACAACCTCTTTCGATAGAACCACCGCGTGAGCCGCCTGTAGTAGTACGGCAGGGGGTCGTCCCCGTGCGTCTGGATCAGCGCATCGGACCGCGGCAGGATAAAGGACGGCATAATTAGATCATCTTCAATTTCCGAAACGCCTGCACGCTCATCCGAAGAAGAAGAATGCCGTGCTTGAAACGCTGGATCTTCACCTCCCCGGAGATCCGTTCCCGATAGCGGATGGGGATCTCGACGATCTTGAGGCCGAGGCGCGCCGCACCGAACAGGAGGTCGAAATCCCCAAATGGATCAAAGTCACCGAAGACGCCCCGCCCCGCCTTGATCCGCTCGTAATCCGATTTGCGCAGGGCCTTGGTGCCGCACAGCGTGTCCTTGATCCGCTGATCCAGAAGCCAGGTGAAAAGGAGGCTGAATCCCTTGTTGGCCATAAAATTCAGGAGGCGCATCGCCTCCTTTTCCATGGGGTAGACCAGGCGCGTCCCGTTGATAAGCTCCCCACGGCGCTCTACGAGCGCCTCCATGAACTTGGGAAGGTCTTCCGGCGGCACGGTGAGGTCCGCATCCAGGATCATCAGAATCTCTCCCGCGGCGGCGTCGAACCCCTTCCGGACCGCGTCCCCTTTGCCAAGCTTGAGCATCTTGCCGGGAGCGCTCACGAGACCGTCGCGAACCGCCTCCTCCTCCGTGCGCCGGCGCGGGACCTGGTGCACAAGGCGAATCTCTTTTACGCCGCGATAAGCCGCGATCATCTCCTCGATCTTCTCGACCGTCCCATCCGTCGAGGAGCCGTCCACGAAAACGATCTCCGTCCGGCGGCCTAAGGCCGGAACCCGCTCCACGAGCCCTTGGATATTCCCAACCTCGTTGCGGGTCGGAACGATCACCGACACGGAAGGCGCCTCCCCCAGGTCGGCGGGGAACGCCGGACGCGCCACGACGTACTGCACGAGGCAGAGCCCGCGTAAACCCGGCAGCGTGGCCAGAAGCCGGTTGGCGACCCAGGCCAGAAGGGGGATGTTGCGGGGCAGCAGGAGGCGCATCCCGGAACGAACCACCTCGAAGCCGGTCAAGTGCAAAAGTCCCGAGATGTCGTCGCGTGAAAGCCAGCTCAGGAGCCTCTGCGGGGTCTTGATCCCCAAACTCTCGCCCAGGCGGAGGATCGGTTCCCAAAGCCGGTTGTAGTAACTGATGAGAATCCGCGTCGCGGGATGAGCCAAGCGGCTCAAGGACCTCAAAGCCGCCCAGATATCGGTGAGCTCGCCCAGCGTGTCGGCCAGGACGATGTAGTCGAAGGTGCCGCGATAGCGCTCGAGGAAATCCTCCGGGAGGGCCTCCACATCCGCGGCGACGAACGTGAGATGTGGGTGCTTGGCGCGCGCGATCTCGATCGCTCGTTCGCTGATGTCGATGCCGACGCCCAGAGCCGGCCTGATGGAAACGAGAAGATCCCCTGTACTGCACCCCACCTCGAGAACGCGCGATCCTTCAGGGATCGCGAAGCGGAAAAATCTCTCAAGCTCATTGTGGTAGTGGCGGTTGCGTTTCCTAAAGCGGTCCCGCGAGGCGCTCACCGCATCCCAATGCTCTTTCCGGTCGCCCGCCTGCCGGGCCACTTCGGCACCCACTTGAGGAGAAGATGAGTTCGGCGCGCCAGTGCCCAGAGCCGGCAATGATATCCCCGGCGCCACAAGTGCCGCAAGTTCAGCGATTTGGCGTTGCGAGAAAGCGCCGGCCGCCACTACACTCATTTCCCGACGCGCCATGAAAGCCTTCACGACGTGTAAAAATCGGCTTTACTCACGATCCATGGGCGCTTCGCCATGAAGAACCGCAAGGCGGACGCCCAGACCTCCCAGCATAAGCTCACCGAGCGATGACGCGTCTCGCGATCGTCACAACGACGATCGGGGTCCCGGAAGTTCTGGCCCGCTATGTCGCTGAGGCCCGCGAGGCAGGCCTGGATTTCACGCTCTACGTCGTCGGCGACCGCAAGACGCCGGATCTGATTGACTTTGCGAAAAAACTCGGCCCCGAGACCCGTTGGATCCCGGCCGCCGAGCACGACCGATGGGCCACCTCGCGGGTGCTCCGGTGGAACTGCATCCCGCGCCGGAACATCGGCTTCCTTCAAGCCGCCTCCGAGGGCCCGTACGACTTCTACCTATCCTTGGACGACGACAATGTCCCGGATCCGGGCTATTTCAAGGCGTTCCTCGATCTTCTGAGCCGCCCCGCCCGGGACAAGGTCGATGCCCCTGACGGCTGGTTCAATTACTTCCAAAACGCCGAGATCCAACCGAACGTGATCCCGTTCCCCCGGGGCTTCCCTGTGCGAAAACACGCGCAGGCCTCCTGGGAGGCGCGCTCGACGCATGTCGAGCCGGCTTCGATCTGGGTGCTCCAGGGGCTGAGCTGGGGGGACCCGGACGCCGACGCCTTTACACACATCGTCTCGCACGTGCGCGTCAAGCGCCTCGCAGTCAGCTCAGTCGTGGCCCAGAATGCCTGGTGCCCCATCAATTCCCAGAACACTTTCTTGCGCGAGCGCGTCCTGCCGTTTTTTCTCATGTGCGACCAGATCGGCCGGTTCGACGACATCTTCGCCGGATACCTCCTGCAGCGGTACGTCTATGCCAGCGGCGCTTGGATCCATTTCGGCGTCCCCTTCACACGCCAGGAGCGCGGCGTCCGCGACTGGCTCAAGGATTTCGAGCACGAGGTGGAAGGGCACCTCACCGTCGAAGCGGTCCTGGATCACATCCAAAAGACCCCTGTCGAGGGGATTTCCGCGATGGACGCCATGCGCAAGTTCTTCGCCCAATCCCCGGGCGCCCCGGCTTTTTTCGATCGGCACCGGCCCCTCGTCCAGGCGTGGCTTTCGGATTTCGACCGCATCGGGGGGGGGCGGTGGATCCTCACCCCTTCCGAGGCATGAAGATCTCCGTCGTCACCCCGGTCTTCGACGAGACGGACTCCGTCGTCGAGACCTGCCGGGGGCTGAAGGAACTCTTTGGAAGCGAGCTCCTCGAGATCCTCATCGTGATCTCGCCGCGCTCCAGCCCTGCCTCCTTCGCCGCGTGTCTAAATCAAAGCCGCCAGGCGCCGAAGATCGTGAAGGTCGTCCTGCAAAAAGGGCCCCGCGGGATCGGCACCCCCTATCGCGAAGGGATCTCGTACGCGCGGGGGACGCATATCCTCTGCATCGATTCCGACGGCGAAATGGAGCTGGCGAGCGCCGGGAAGATGCGCGATCTCATGCGCGCGCGGCCGGAACTGGTTCTGGCCGTTGCCGCGCGATGGGCGCCGGGAGGCGGTTTCACCGGCTACGACAAGGTCAAGCTCCCCCTCAACTGGGGATATCAGCAACTCTTCCGCTGGGCGTT
>SBBH01000042.1 GCA_005239795.1 Planctomycetales bacterium | reverse complement strand
TTCCGCTTCTGGCTCATCCCTTCTCCTCCCGTCTCCTGGACCCAGATCTTGCCACAATTCTTGGCTTACCGACCTGTCCAAAAAACGGGGGGAACTTCATTGGCGTCACCTCCAACACGTCGGGGTCACTGGTTTGGTAGGTGATCCTGTAATCGGTGGTGAGGTCGCGCTGTGTGCCGTCCGAATAGTGGCCGGTCACCGTCAGTTGGAGCGGCTTGAACCCGAGAGCCGTATTGGTGAGGATCGAAGCGGTTGCGGGCGTCACTTCCAGCCGATCCAGGTCGGGCGGCGGCGGGACGTCGTCGGGGAAATCGAGGGGGTCAAGCGGATCGGTCCCAAGGCGGACCTCGTCGAAGTCGCTGACGCCGTCGCCGTCCGTGTCGACGAGGTTCGGATCGGTCCCGTGGAGATACTCCTCTAGATTGAGGAGGCCGTCGCCGTCGGCGTCCCCCAGGGCGTCTCCCCCGTTCTCGGGATCGAGCCCATGGGCCAGCTCCCAGCTGTCCGACATCCCGTCGGCGTCTCTGTCGTGAATGTCGAGGACGATGACGCCGAAGTCCGTGAGCCCCCCCGGCACTGCCGGCGTATAGGCAGACCGTCCGATCGCCGTCGGCGCGATCTTTTCATCTGCGGCGCAAGGGACCCAAGCCGAGACACACGCGAACAACAGGGCCGTATAAACCTTCAGCAAAGAGGAATATCCCCGGCCAGGTTGGATCCGCATAGCGAGGCTCAGTCTACGACGTCTCCCATTCCAGCGGCAACAACGGGCAGGAGAAATAGATGAACCTTCAGAGATAGAGAAACACGCGCTCACCCTGCGTGTCCCGTCTTCTTCTCGTACACCTCCGCCAGGTGCAGATCGAACGGCTGATGATCCGGGTTCAACGTAAATCCCCGGTAGATCGCCCCGCATCCGTAGCAGACCGAGACCATCGGGAGCGCCCGGTAAAGGAGAGCGTCCGCCGCGGCCACGCCGCCCAGAAAAACGATCGCCCAGAACCCCCACCAGGCGTAGACAGCGAAACTCACCCCCGCCGAGAGGAGCACGAGCCACAGTCCCAGCTTCCGGTTGAAATCCTTTTGTATGTAAAAGCGGTCGCGCGCGCAGACGACGCATCGCGAGACGAGGCCTCCCTCCCGGACCGGACCGTCCGCGCCGATCCGCGTGACCTTCCGGCAGGCGGGGCAGGCGGCCTCCCCCTCCGCGGGAAGGACTGTCACGCCGCTGGCGCAATCGGGACAGGGAAAATGAATCGAAGAGCTCACACAATCCACCTTTGAAATGAGAAATGAGAAATGAGAAATGAACAGCACGATCTTTTCTCAGTTCCCATTTCCCATTTCCCATTTCGGTCAAATATTTTCATAACGCTTTCAATAGATGAGATGCAATCTCTCCAATCAACACCAGCGCTGAGATCGCATACAGGATCCCGGTCGCCGATTGGTTGGACTTGATCTTGAGGCATTGCCAAACCATCCAGGAGAGGACCCCGGGCGCCAGGATCCCGAAGAGGCAGCGCATCAGCCGGAAGACGAGGTCGATCCCTCCCGTCCCCCCGGCGAGGACCGGCACGCCGAAAAAAAACGGCGCCGCCTCGAGGCAGGCGCGCGCGGCGAGGGCCCCCACAAAAATGAGCGTCATCCGCCTCAAGTGGTCGAAGGTGAGCCCCGGCACCACCAGGTACCAGTGCCCCAGGATCATCGTGACGAGGATCGACCCGGCCACTAACCCTGAGCTCGCCAGGTCCAGGACCGACCGCGTCCCTTCGCGCCAGCCGGGCGCGATCGCCGCCGCCGCCCCCAGGGGAAGAAGCCCCCACAAAAGCGCCTGCGCCAGGCGCCCCGGCGCAAACGACACCGCCAGCGCATAAACCGCGATCCCGGCGGCAAACCCCCATAGAAGCAGTGCCGGCCCCCCCCGGCCGAGAAATGCCCCGAAGACCGCGAAGAGAAAGGCCAGAAGCGCGTTCGCCCGGAAGTAGGCGGCGCCGATCGCCGAAAGGGGAACCCACGGGAGCGAGGCGACGACCCCCGCCGAAAACGCCCCCGAGAAGCGGGAGAAGAGCTCGGCGTAGGACATCAGGAGTAAATCCCAAACCCCAAATCCCAAATCCCAATGAAACCCCAAATCCCAAATCCCAACACAGACAACAACAACGGCTTCCCAACCAGCACCTTTGAAGCTTCGGATTTCATGATCACGCGGTTGAGCTTTGCACGTGCCGAGCTCGGCTTGGATCGGGCGCTCCAAAGAGGTCCGGGTGCAGAATGCCGCTCAAAAGCTCCACCCCCTCCACCACGCGCGGCCCGGGGCGGCTGAAGTAGGCCGAGGCGTCGACCGCCCAGACCTGACCCGACGCGACGGCGGGAAGCTCCTCCCAGCCGGCGGGAAACCGCACGCGGGCGAGCTCCCGCTCGATATCCCCGACATAAAAGCCGCACGGCGCCAGGACCACGATCTCGGGGCGCCTCGAGGCCACCTCGTCCATCGTCACGCGGACCGATTTTTCGCCGATGCGGCCAAAGATCTCGAGCCCCCCGGCCGCAAGAACCTGCTCGGCCACCCAGTGCCCGGCCGCGTAGAAGGGATCGAGCCACTCGCTCACGAAGACGCGGGGCCGGCGCAGGCCGGCCGTTTTTTCGCGGACGCGTGCGAGGCGGCTGCGCAGTCTTTCGACAAGCGCTTCGGCGCGCGCGCGGATCCCCGCCGCCTCCCCCACCGTCAGGATAGTCTCGAAGATCCCATCCAGGGTCACCGGCTCAAGCGAGATCACCCGCGCGCGGGCGTCCAAGACCCGCGCTGCCTTCTGGACCTCCTGGTAGCTCACAGCGCAGACGGCGCAGAGCTCCTGGGTGAGAACCAGGTCCGGCTTCAACGAGGCCAGAAGCGGCTCGTCCAGGGTGTAGATCCCCCCGTGGCCCGCCAGGCTCTCGGCCACGGCGTGGTCGATGTCGCGGCTCGGAAGCTGTTCCCCTGGGATTTTCGACGCCGTCAGGACCGGGCGGTTCCGGATTTCAGCCGGGTAATCGCACTCGTGCGTGATCCCGACGAGGGCGTTCTCGAGACCCAGCGCACAAACAATCTCGGTCGCGCTCGGAAGCAACGAAACGATCCGCAGACTCGACATGCATCACGCGTCATGCGTCACGCGTCATGCGCAAAGCCGGTTCTTCTGGCGCATTTCGCATTTCGCATTTCGCATTTCCGTCGTCCCAATGCTCGATCTCATGGATCAGGGCGTCCACAAACTCCGCCTGCTTGACGCGCCGGACGGGCTGGCCATGCTTGAAGATGACCCCCATGCCGCCGCCGACGGCGATCCCGAGATCC
>SBBH01000262.1 GCA_005239795.1 Planctomycetales bacterium | reverse complement strand
GCCGGCGCCGGCCGGTCCAGATGAGCGATGAGAGCGCAGTCAAAAAACGGATCGAAGCCTCCTCGGCCTTCGTCGATGAAATTCTCCAAAAAGGCCAGACCCTCTACGGCGTCACGACCGGCGTCGGCGCCAATGCCGCCCACAAGATCCCCTCCGAGGACGTGGTCGAGATGCAGAGCAATCTCATCTGGTTCTTGAAGGCGGGAGCGGGCCGTCGCCTGCCCGAGCCCGAGGTGCGCGCGGCGATGCTCCTGCGGTTGAATTCGCTCATGCGGGGAGTCTCGGGGATCCGCTGGGATCTCCTCCGCCGGATTGAGATCTTCCTCAACGAGGGGGTGACCCCGCAGATGCTCGAGTACGGCTCGATCGGGGCGAGCGGGGATCTCGTGCCGCTTTCGTATCTGGCCGGCTCCCTCCTGGGGATCGACCCCCGATTCCGTGTGGATTGGGGGAATGAAACGCTCGCGGCGCCGGAGGCGCTCGCGCGGTTGGGGCTGGCCCCTCTAAACCCCCAGGCGAAAGAGGGGCTTGCCCTCGTCAACGGCACGTCAGTCATGACCGGGATCGGCGCCCTCTGTGTGATGCGGACACGCTCGCTCTTGACGCTCTCTCTGGGAACCCACGCCCTTGCCCTCCAGGCCGTCAACGGCTCCGTCCAGGCGTTTGCCCCCTTCGTCCAGGAGCACAAGCCTCATCCAGGGCAGATCCGGGCCGCCCAGGCGATGACTAAGCTCTTGGCAGACTCCCGGATGACCATGGAAGGGATGCGGGGACACTTCACCCCTCCAGCGCACTCCCTCATCCAGGACCGCTACTCCCTTCGGTGCCTCCCCCAGTACACGGCCCCCCTCCTGGAAGGGCTCGACCAGATCGCCCGCCAGATCGAGATCGAGATGAACTCCGCCAACGACAATCCCCTCTTGGACGCCGAAAACAAGACGATCTACAACTGCGGCAACTTCCTGGGGCAGTACGTCGGCGTGGGGATGGACCATCTGCGCGGGGCGATCGGCCTCCTGGCCAAGCACCTCGACGTCCAGATCGCGCTTCTGGTGGCCTCCGAATTCAACGAGGGGCTTGCGGCCTCGCTCATCGGCAACACCGCCAACAGGGTGAACATGGGGATGAAGAGCCTCCAGATCGTCGGGAATTCCCTGATGCCGCTTCTGACGTACCTGGGCGCCCCCTTGACGGACCGTTATCCGACGCATGCCGAGCATTACAACCAGAACATCAATAGCCAGGGGTTCGGATCGGCCAACCTCGCCCGGCAGTCGGTCGAGATCTTCCAGACCTACATGGCGGTGGCGCTGATGATGGGGGTCCAGGCGGTCGACCTGCGCGCAAAAATCATGGCCGGCCATTACGACGCGCGCCAGATCCTCTCGCCGGCCTCGGCGCGGCTGTATGAAGCGGTCCGGTCCGCGGCGGGACGCCCCCCGTCCCCGGAGCGCCCCTACATCTGGGACGACCGCGACGTCGAGCGCGACCAAGAGATCGCGCGGATCGCCGAAGATATACGGCAGGAAGGCCAGATCCCCCAGTCGGTCGCTGATCTCCTCAAATAAAAAGCAGAAGATCTTTCAGGGATCGACCACCTCCACTAGGATCGCCGCGTGGCGAAGAGCACGACGCGGTTTGTCTGCCGGGAGTGCGGTGCGGCCGCCCCCCGCTGGACGGGGCGCTGTGGCGCCTGCCAGGCGTGGAACACCCTCTTTGAAGAGGCGCTCGCCGAGACCCCCGCCGCGGGTCCGCGCCGGCGCGCAGGTCTCGCCTCCGACAAACCCGTCCCGCTTGCCGAAGTCCCAAGCGACACAGTACCGCACCACCCGACGGGAATCGCGGAGTTCGACCGGCTTCTGGCTGGGGGGTTTGTCGCCGGCGGCGCGATCCTGGTCGGCGGCGAGCCGGGGATCGGCAAATCGACCCTGCTCCTTCAGATCTGCGGCCAGCTCGCCCGCGCGGGGCGCCAGGTCCTCTACGTCACGGGGGAGGAGTCCCCCGAGCAGGTGAAGCTCCGCGCCAAGCGCCTGGGACTTGCCGAAAGCCCCCTGCTTCTCGCGGCCGAGACCGACGCCGACAAGATCGGCGCCTGGATCGCCCAGACCAAGCCGGCCCTCGCGGTCGTCGACTCGATCCAGACGGTCCATGCGCCGGCGCTCGGGGCCGCGCCGGGGTCCGTGGCCCAGGTGCGCGAGTCGGCGGCGCTTCTCATCACGGCCGCCAAGAGCTCTGGGAGCGCCCTCATCCTCGTGGGGCATGTCACCAAGGACGGCGCAATTGCCGGGCCCAAGACCTTGGAGCACATGGTCGACACGGTCCTCTATTTCGAAGGGGACCGCCTCCAAAACCACCGGCTCCTACGCGCCACGAAGAACCGTTTCGGAGCGACGCACGAGATCGGCATCTTCGCGATGACCGGACGGGGCCTCGAACCGGTCGAGGACCCCTCCGCGCTTTTCCTCTCTCAAGGGTCCGCCGCCCAGCCGGGATCGGTCATCTGCCCCGTCGTGGAAGGAAGCCGGACGTTCCTGGTCGAGATTCAGGCCCTGACCACCCCCGCCCATTACGGGACCCCCGAGCGGCGCGCGACAGGGCTCGACTACAACCGGCTCTGCATGATCCTGGCGGTCCTGGAGCGACGCGGCGGCCTGCATCTGGGAAGCCAGGACGTCTTCGTCAATGTCGTCGGGGGATTCGAAATCGACGAGCCAGCGGCCGATCTCGCCGCGGCACTCGCGATCGCCTCGAATTTCCTGGACAAGCCGCTCCCAGAGAAAACTGTGGCCTTGGGAGAACTGGGGCTCTCGGGCGAAGTGCGCCCGGCGCCGCAAACGGAGGCGCGACTGGCGGAAGCGGCGCGGCTGGGATTTTCGCGCGCCATCGCGGCGGCCCCCCCGGGCGGCAAAGCAAAGGGGATCGAGTTCCTTCCCGCCCCCACGATCCGCCAAGCGATCGATCTCTTGGGTTAGAATTTGCGCAAAAATAGTGGTGAGCGAGGAAGTCCGG
>SBBH01000213.1 GCA_005239795.1 Planctomycetales bacterium | reverse complement strand
GGCCTGGCGCCAGCGCCAGAAGCCCGCGCGTTGTGGGAAAGACGCGCCGGCGCCAGGCCACAAGCCCCACGACGAACACGCTCAAGACCACGTTCCAAATGGCGACCTTCGCGCCATTTTCGAGCCCCACTGTGACGCTGCCCCAGCGCAGCTTCCCACCGCCGGTGGCCAGGATCACCGCCAAGAGCAGCAACGTCATGAGATTCGCCGTCTGGAGAGCCGCCGCAAACATCCCCCAGCCACCTCCCATCCCATCGGCCCGATGCGGCAGGAAAAAATCGCGCCAGGGGAAGCGCCGGGACCCCACCCCCTCCGGATGCTTCAACCACACGAGGGCGATCGGGATGAGAAATCCCAGAGTCATCGGATAAATCCAGCAGGCGAAGGCCGTCAGGATCGAGAAGGCCGCATAGGACTTGAGGAAAAAACGGCGGCAACACCGCCGGGCGCCGACTGACGCCAGTCCCCTTCGGGGACTTTTTTCCTCAAGCCCATAGGCCCCCCATGAATGGGGCAAAAAACTGCTCTCCTGGCGGCGCAGGGCCACAAACGCCAACCACACTGCCAGGGACGCCAAAAGCCCTTCAGCATACCCGCCGATCGCGATCGCGGTCATATGAAGAAAAAACGGGGGAGCCAGCGCCAGGATCCAGGCCGACAGAACCCCGGTGAGACCTCCGAACAGACGCCGGGCCAGGATCCCCAGTAGGACAATCGACACCACGGAGGAGATCAAAGGAAGGATCCGGAAGGTGAAATCGCTGACACCGAACGCCCGCCAGACCGCACCCGCCGCCCAAGCCTCAAGGCTGGAAAGATAATCGACGCCGTAGAGGAAAAGCGGCGCGTCCTGGCCGCGGCTGATCCGGAGCGCCATACAAGCGTTCACGGCCTCGTCCCCACGCACCGGGGGGCCCAGGCGCGCGGCGTAGACCGTCCGCAGAAGGCCCGAGACGGCCGCCGCGGCGAGCACCCCCGCCCAAAAGAAACTTCGGTTCATCGGTCACGCGTTACGCGTCATGTGACATGCTCCCGCCGACCCACTCATGACGCATGACGCATGACGCATGACTCATGACTCATGACGACCATCCCTTTTCAAGTGTGCCTTTGCCCAGGCAATCGCCTCGTCCTTGGTGCTGATCTTCCCCTCAAGCTGCTCGTCCAGGGCCGCCTCCAGGATTTCCTTGAAGACGGGGCCGGGTTCCAGGCCGAGTGCGATCAGGTCGTTGCCCCCCAGAAGCGGCTTCGGCCGGGCCGGCTCCCGGGCATACTGGGCAAGGCGCTCCCGACAGAAGGCGTGCAGTTCGAGATTCCCGTGCGACGCCATGCAGTCGGCGTAGTGGAGATCCAGCGCCTCGGGAAAGGCGGGCTCGGTCAGGAAGCGGCGCACCTTGGCCGGACGCATTTGTGGCAGGTCCTTAAAATAAAGATGCGTGCGCACAAGCCACACGATCCGTTCCGCAGAGGCGTTCGAGAGCTTGAGCCGACGGCAAACCCCTTCAGCCATGCGCGCGCCCAGCGTGTCGTGGCCGTCGAAGCGGATCCGGTCGGGCGAACGCCGAAACGTGCGAGGTTTTCCGATGTCATGGAGAAGCGCCCCCCAAGCCAGCTCCCGCGAAGGCACGGGCGGCAGATGGTCAAAAAGCATGCCTGTGTGGATCCAGACATCCCCCTCCGGATGGAACTGGACCGGCTGTTCAACTCCCTTCAGAGCCGCCACCTCCGGCAGCAGAGGAGATAAGAGCCCCGCGCCCTCGAGCATCTCAAGCCCCAGGTGCGCATGAGAACTCACCAGGATGCGGCCGATCTCCTCTGCGATCCGCTCCCATGAGACTGTCGTGATCGCGTCCGCGCGCGCGCGGATCGCCTCGAAAGTCGCAGGTTCGATGGAAAACCCCAATTCGGCCGCGAATCGAATCGCGCGGAGCATTCTCAAACGGTCCTCCTCGAAACGCCTCGCGGGATCGCCGATCGCGCGGATGATTTTCGCCTCGAGATCCGCGCGCCCCCCCACGTAATCGAAAACCTCCCCCGTCTCAGGATCCTCCAGAAGTCCGTTGACGGTGAAATCGCGACGCAGGACATCTCCGCACGCATCGGTGAAGCGGACTGCGTCGGGACGGCGCGCGTCAGAAGATTCCAAATCCTCGCGGAAGGTGGCGACCTCAACAGGGGCCTCTCCATCCAGCACCACAACCACCCCGAAGCGGGCTCCTACCGCCACGGTCCGGCGAAACGCCTTCTGGACTGCCTCCGGGGTGGCGTTGGTCGCCACGTCGTAGTCCTTGGGGACGCGCCCCAACAGGAGGTCCCGCACGCACCCGCCGGCGAAAAGCGCCTGGAACCCCGCCGCGCGCAGGCGGCGCGCAACGAAGCGCGCGGCTTCGTGGGGCCCTTCACGCTTTTTAGCCTGGGCCGTCGTCATCGCAGATTATGATAGGGTAAACTCCAACTCGGCTCCCGATGAAGATTACGCTCGCAACCCTCATTTGTCTCTTTTGGCTCGTCATGACGGGGCTCCTGGTCCACCGCGAGGTCATCCCCTCCCTACGCCAGGCCCCCTCAATCACCTACCGGACGCTCTTGGCCCGGATGGATTTCCCCCATGTCGACCGCTTCTCTCTCGCGGTCGCCGGACACACCATCGGGACCCTCGAGGCCGACTACCGCCGGCTCCCGCTGGGCGAGGGATTCGAGATTCGAAACACCCTCAAGGCCAAGCCGCACTTGGCGTCCGCCCCGCTCGCCTCAGCCTCATGGATGGCGATCCCAGATATCGGCGAGATCGAGGGATCTTGGACGCTGCTCCTCGATGACCGGTACCAGCCGGTGCGCCTCGGCATCCACGCCGAGGCGCCGGCGATGGGGCTCGGCCACTTCGAAGCCCAAGGGTGGTTCAAAGAAGACCTGCTCCTTTCCTACCGCACCAACGGGGGCAACCCGCACGCCCTGAGCCTCAACTGCCCTCCCGGGATGCTCTTCGGCCTGGGGTTCGGCTGGCTGGGCACGCTCCGTGACCTTCACGTCGGAAAAACATGGACCATGACGATGGTCGACCTTGCATCATCCCTGATGGACCGCGAGGTCCGTACACTGGATCTCTGCTGCAAGGTGACTGCCTTCACCTCCCGCCGAATCGACGGACGGGAGGTGCCGATCTTCACCGTGGAGGCCCGGTCCCCAGGCGGGGCGATCGACCTATGGTTTTCCCACACCGGGGAACTCATCCGCGCCTGCATGCCGGGAATCGAACTGGTGCGCCTCTTCTAATGACCCGCATTCTCGGCCGGCACATCCTGGGGGCGCTCCTCGCGGCCGTGGCGCTCACCACGGGGGCTTTGACCATGATCCTATGCGCTGGGCTCACCTTGCGCCTTGTGATGGAGGAAGGGCTTCAGCTCATACAGCTCGCGCCGGTGATGAAGCATCTGACCATCCGCAGCCTCGCCTTCACCCTTCCCTTGGGAGTCCTCACCGGCACGATTCTTACCTATGGGCGGCTCTCGGCCTCACGGGAGTTCCAGGCAGCCCAGTGGTGCGGAGTCCGCCCCTTCGCGCTCTTTTGGCCGGGCCTCTTGGTGGGAATCCTGGTGAGCCTCGTCACTTGGGCCGCCAACGATTTTTGGATCCCCCGCAGCCAGTACCAGCTTGAACGAATGGTAGAAGCATCGATCGCGGAATTGGCTCTCCTGAAGATCACTCACGGGGCGCGGGACGCCACCTTTCGGGGAGCGCCCTTGTCGGGCGACGGCGGCCACGAAACCGATGCCCCGCTTTTCCATATCTTCGTCCGGAACCCCCGACCCGGCGCGAACCTCGGGGAGGTCTACATCTTCGAACTGGACTCCGACAAGGGATTCGCTGCCCACGCCTTCTATCACACGAACTCGGGCCAGATCCGGTTCTTGGGGAAGCCCCAGCGGGCGCAACTGACGCTCGCGGGGGTCGAATCGCTTCAGCTTGACTCCGGCGGCAACGTCGTCACGCGCGTGGCGGACCCCCCTGAGCGCGCCCCTGTCCACTACACCTTCCCGATGCCCAAACCTTTCCAACAGATCAAGCGTCAACAACTCGATTCAGGAAAACTCCTGAGCGAGATGCAGGAGGCTCCCCCCCAGGGCATTCTGTCTCCCCGCTCCCTCATGATCGAGTTTCTCGAACGCGACGCCTCGGCCGCGGCCGCTTTTGCCTTCGCGCTGGTGGGAATCCCCCTGGGGCTCTTCGGCCGGCGCGGCAATTTCTTCGTGGGGCTTAGCCTGGCGCTGGCCCTGGTTTTTCTCTTCTATTATCCCGCCATGATGCTGGGCCGGCTTCTGTCTGGATCGACATGGCTCTCCGCGGCGCTCCCTCTCTGGAGTCCGGCGCTCTTCCTGACGGCTCTGGGCGCCGCGGCAAGCCGCCGCGTCCTCAAGCGGCAGATCTGATGATGAAGCTCATCGACCGCTATGTCATCGGCCTCTATGGACGCGGAGCGGCCCTCTTCGGCGCGGCGTGCATTGCCCTCTATATCACCGTCGATTTTTTCGACAAGGTGGACAACCTTTTCGACCACCCGAGCCTTGAAAAATTCCAGGCGGCCGGGGCCTATTATTTTCTCCAGGTCCCCCTCATCCTTCACTACCTTCTCCCCTCGATCGCACTTCTCGCAGGGATGGCGTCGGTGGCGACCCTGACGCGGGGAGCGGAACTCGCAACGCTCCAATCCTCGGGGCTCTCCGTGCGCCGGGCTCTGGCGGGGACCTTTCTCATCGCCGGGCTCTTGACGGGATTCGCCTTCATCAATCAAGAAATCGTTCTGCCGGCCGTGGCCATGCCCCTGGAGGAGGCAACGGTCGCCTTGAAGCAGAAACCGGTCGATCCGGACGACGACACGCGTTTCTATAACCCCACCGTCGCCCACGACAAAGCGGGATGGGTCATGCAAATGGGCACGATCGATACCGCAACAGGCGAAGTCGAGGGGGTGACGGCCATCCGGCGCTCCAAAGATCGCCAAACCCTCCTCACCGCCCGGCGCGGCGTCTACGACAACGACGCGGGGGGATGGTATTTCTACGAGGGCCAAATCCAGACTCTCAGCCAAGCGAGCCCCGAAATCGTCCGGGTCCCCTTCGGCCCAGGAGGATATTTTCTCCTCACGGAAATCTCCCCCGAAAGCATCTTGAGATCCCAGGAGGAGACGCTCTTCCTGCGCCGCGACGAGATCCACGCCCGCGCGCGGGAGCATCCCGGCATCGCGTCGCTCCGGGTCCAGTATTACAACCGCCTCGCCGCCCCGTTTTCGCCCCTGGTGCTTGTGGCGGCGGGGCTGCCACTCTGCCTGCGCCGGCGAGGTCAGACGCTGGCAGCGGGAATTTTCCTCACGATCGTGACGGCGGGACTCTTCTTCTTCGCGCAGATCTTCTGCACGATCCTCGGCGCCCAGTGCCTGATGACGGCCCAGCTGGCGGCCTTCCTGCCAGCGTCGCTTTTCCTGGCATGGTCCGCCTGGGCCTGGGCCAAGGTGAAGACATAACCCTTCGTTGGTTTCGCGATGCTAGAGCGGATGACTGGAACCACGAACAACGCATCCCGATTTCTCTGCGGCTCCCTATGGCATTCCAGTCTCTTGGCAAAACCTCACGAAAGGGAGCTCTGTGATGTTCCCCTGCGAATACGTCGTGCTGGCCTTCGGTGTTCCACTCTTCGCATCAGTACAGATACTAAGGCGTTTACCTCTCAAACGTACTCGCCCAAGCTGAACGGCTCTTATCATTGAGCCATTGCGGCAGAAGCCGCCGAAGCGGCGCCGGCTCGAGCTTCCGGGCACCGAGCTTGGCGATTGGACACCAGAAGAATTCCACGTGGGATTCGCGTGAAACCGGGTTGCGGCTTGCCCCAAGCCCCGGCGCCGCGGCATCAAACAGGAGATTCACTTCGTGAACGCGTCTTCCCTTCTGCGTGAAGCCATGCTCGACGGCGCCCACGAAGCTTCCGATGCGCGCGCGGACTCCGAGCTCCTCCGTAAGCTCCCGCGCCAGCGCCGCGCGGGCCGACTCGCCGCGCTCGATGTGCCCACCTGGCAGGAATGTGTTTCTCGCTCCTTTGGAATGCGCCAAGAGAACGCGCCCCCGGATGACGATCACCGCGCGCGCCAGGATCTCGATCTCTCCGGTGTCCAAAAGGGCAGGCGGCACGTCAATCCTCCGAGCAGATATCGTCTCGACTCACAATCGCTTTTCGCATATCCCCCTCACTTTTCCAATAACCACTCTACGATAAAATAATCGCCAGTCCGAGCATCGCACACCCCTTGCGCCGCCGATTTTTTCTCCACAAGCTCACCTGTGGAACCCTCGAGCCGCCCCGGAAACCGGATCCATCGGCCCGACTTTTCCACTCAATTCAAGGTCCACAGTCATGGTCGTAATGTTACAAGGCTCCCGAGGTCGCTGCGAAAATAGATTTCGAGGCGCGTTGCGCGCGCGGCTGGCCCGGACGCCAAAAGCGACGACGAGACGTATCTAGACAACGATACGGCGAGGAGGAGCGACTCCGCAGACGGGCCAGCCCCACCGCAACCCGGAGGGGCGCAAGGCGCGCAGTCGCCTTGCGCCGCGCCCGAAAGATAGTTTCGCAGCAACCGAAAAAAAGCCCGCCGGCCCCGAAGGACCGGCGGGCCACAATCGGTCGCCGATGAACGCGTTCCTCGCCTTGCGGCGAAGCCAGGTGCGCCCGAGCACTCACGCCCTTTCGGGCGTTGCCGCGTCCCCGGTACACCCCGAGGTCGCGGCCCTATGTGCTCCTTAGAAAGGAGGTGATCCAGCCGCACGTTCCCGTACGGCTACCTTGTTACGACTTAGTCCCCCTCGCCGGTTTTACCTTAAGCGCTCTCCCCCTTGCGGTTGGATATGCGCTTTCTGGTACCCCCAACTCGGGTGGCTTGACGGGCGGTGTGTACAAGGCTCGGGAACATATTCACCGCAGCGTTCTGATCTGCGATTACTAGCGATTCCAGCTTCACGCAGGCGAATTGCAGCCTACGATCCGAACTGGGACCGGCTTTTTGGGATTTGCTCCGCCTCGCGGTTTCGCTTCCCTTTGTACCGGCCATTGTAGGACGTTTGTAGCCCTGGGCATAAAGGCCACGATGACTTGACGTCATCCCCACCTTCCTCCGTTTTACAACGGCAGTCTCCCTAAAGTGCCCGGCGTGACCGATGGCAACTAGGGACAGGGGTTTCGCTCGTTAAGGGACTTAACCCGACATCTCACGACACGAGCTGACGACAGCCGTGCAACACCTGTGCTGGCTCCACCCTTGCGGGCGTCATCCCTCTTTCGAGAGACTAATTCCAGCATGTCAAGCCCAGGTGAGGTTCTGCGCGTTGCATCGAATTGAACAACATCCTCCACCGCTTGTGCGAGCCCCCGTCAATTTCTTTGAGTTTCAGACTTGCGACTATACTCCCCAGGCGGGGCACTTACCGGCTTCCCTGCAATACCGACCGGCTCGGGCCGGACGATATTTAGTGCCCACAGTTTACGGCCAGGACTACCGGGGTATCTAATCCCGTTTGCTCCCCTGGCTTTCGCTCCTCAGCGTCAGGGACTGACTAGTGAGCCGCTTTCGCCTCTGGCGTTCCTCCCGATATCTACGCATTCCACCGCTCCACCGGGAATTCCACTCACCTCTCCAGTCCTCAAGCCACGCAGTTTCCGCAGCCGTTCCCCGGTTGAGCCGGGGGATTTCACCACGGACACACGCAGCCGCCTACGAGCCCTTTAGGCCCAGTGAATCCGAACAACGCTTGGGACCTCTGTATTACCGCCGCTGCTGGCACAGAGTTAGCGGTCCCTTCCTCTCCTGCTAACGTCAAGTCCCCCGGCTGTTCACCGGGTTTCCTTCTTAACAGGTGACAGTGGTTTACAACCCGAAGGCCTTCATCCCACACGCGGCGTCGCTCGGTCAGGCTTTCGCCCATTGCCGAAGATTCTCGACTGCAGCCTCCCGTAGGAGTCCGGGCAGTGTCTCAGTCCCGATGCGCCCGACCACCCTCTCAGGCCGGGTACCCGTCGTCGCCTTGGTGAGCCGTTACCTCACCAACTAGCTGATAGGACGTGGCCCCCTCCCCCAGTGACAGCTTAACGCAGTAGAGGCCATCTTTGGTCCGGCACCTTGAGGCGCCGGACATTACAAGGTATTAGCCCACCTTTCGGTGGGTTATCCCTCACTTGAGGGTAGGTTAGCCACGCATTGCTCGCCCTTACGCCACGGTACACGCAGGAGTTGCCCCCTACTATCCCGTTCGACTTGCATGCCTAATCCACGCCGCCAGCGTTCGTTCTGAGCCAGAATCAAACTCTCCGCTTTAAAATTCGGGGCTCATCTCGAACGTTTCTCAACGCTCGAGATGCGATCGTCTTTGAATCTGCCGTTTCCCTTAACCCCAAGGGATCGGCAGAATCACACCTTTCGCATCACGGCGACCCATTGCCAAAGAGCCAAGCAGGACTGCCTAGAAGCAGACTGCAACGCTCTCGCTCAGTCGAGAGCGGCGGGGATTCTCCTTCGAAAGCATGAAGGTGTCAAGAAAATTCCGCTCCTCTGCGGCGGATGATCCGCGACCAGAGCCAAGCCCCGACAAAAACGACGGGGCTGATCCACTGCGCGATCGTCAATCCTGGAAAGCCGGCCTCGAGGGCAGCGGGAGCGGGCCACCGCGCGGTGTCATCCCGGAGGAATTCGATCCCGAACCGGTAAGCGGCATATCCCATCAGCATCCAGAAAAAAACCTGCCCGGCGTAGCGGCGGCGGACCAACCGGATATCGAGCACGGCAAAAAGCAAAAGCGCAATGAGGGCGGAGAGGATCTGGGCCGGAAACACCGGATGGGTCCAGAGGTCTCCCGGAGCGGCGAGTCCCTGATGGATCTGTTCCTGAAAGAGAGGCTGGATCACCCCTCCGGCGGAGGCCGCCGGAAAGGAAACAGCCAAGACATGATCCGGATCAACCGGATATCCCCAGCAACATCCGTTCAAGAAGCATCCCACCCGCCCCAACGCATAGGCCAGGATCACCGAAGGAGAGACGCAATCGGCGATCGGCCAGGGGTCGAGATTGCGCCGATAGGCCCACCAGAATCCGGCCGCCAGGGCCGCAAGAAACCCCCCATAGAAGACAAGCCCTCCCTGCCAGATCTTGAAGACCGAAAGGGGGGCGTCCCGGAAGGTTTCCCAGTACTGGACGACATAGAAAATCCGGGCCCCGATCACCCCTCCCACGATCAGCCAGAGCGACAGGTCCGAAATCACCTCAGGGTGGATCCCCATCCGCTCGGCGCGCTTCGTGGCCGTCCAAAGAGCCAGGAGGAATCCCAGCGCGATCATCGCGCCGTACGATTTGACGGTGAAACCGACGCCGGGAATTGTGAAAAGCTCAGGAAACATGAACCGTCATGCGACATGCGTCACGCATGACACATGACTCATGACTCATGACCTGTCTTTGCGTGTCCCGACTTCTTCGCGGTCTGAACAATGCGGTTACGCTCGTCGACGAAAACAACGCGGGGCTTCCAAGAACGCGCCTGGGCCTCCTCCATTTGGGCGTAGGCGATGATGATCACACGGTCGCCAGGTTCGGCCTTCCGGGCGGCGGCGCCGTTCAAGCAGATCGCCCCCGATCCGCGCTTCCCCGGTATGCAGTAGGTCTCGATCCGCTCGCCGTTGTTGAGGTTGACGACCTGGACCTTTTCGTGGATCAACATTCCGGCCTTGTCCAAGAGATCCTGGTCGACGGTGAGGCTCCCCTCGTAGTGAAGATCGGTCCCGGTGACCGTCGCCAGGTGGATCTTCCCCTTCAAAATCTCGATCTGCATGGAGCCCTCGGAATGAGTATAGCCGGGGCGCCAAGAGAGGGTCAACCTGTGCGGCGCACGAGTTTCCCCAGTTCATAGGTGGATTCTGCAAGGTGCGAGCGTTCCGAAGAGGGCACGCAGTCCCCAGATGAGCCGGTAGTATTCGTGGCGG
>SBBH01000227.1 GCA_005239795.1 Planctomycetales bacterium | reverse complement strand
GATGGAGGCGGCGTCCCGGGACAGCTCGGTCCCCGCAGCGGCGGTCTTGGAGCTCTCAAGCTTTCAGCTGGCCGATCTCGACCCCGCCCTGCCTCCTTTTCGCGCAGCGGTCGTGACGAATTTTTCCCCCAATCACCTGGACTACCACGGGTCGCTCGCGGCGTACGCCGCCGCCAAGCGGAGGATCCTCGAACGCCAGACAGTTTTAGACACGGCCGTGTTGAACGACGACGACCCGGTCGTGTCGCGTTGGGAAATATCGGGCCGGCGGGTCGGCTTTGGAACCTCAGAGAAGAGCCGTGTTCGGACCACACCCGAAGGATTATGTTTCGCGCAAGAAGGAGATGCTCCCGCACTGCTTCCCTTGGCCTCCACACGGCTCCCCGGTGCCCACAACCGGATGAACATGGCGGCTGCGGCCGCGGCAGCCGCGGCTTTCCTCGGTGCCGGCACTGAGATCCCAAACCCGGCCTGGCGCCGGACGCTCGAGGCGTTCCGGGGTCTCCCCCACCGCTTGGAGTTCGTCTGTGAGATTCGCGGCGTGCGGTTTTACAACGACTCGAAGGCGACCACTCCTGCGGCAGCCCTGGCAGCTTTCGACGCCTTCGAGACGCCCGTGACGGCGCTTGTCGGTGGACGCAGCAAGGGGGTGGACATGGGCGCTTTTGCCTCAGGGATCTTGGGACGCCCCCAGGTACGCCGCGTCGTGGCAACGGGGGAGTGCGCCCGTGAGATCGCCGCGGAGCTTGTGCGATCGGGATACGGCGGCTCCACCGTGGAGCCCGACTTCGACGCCGCAGTGCGCCAGGCCGCTGCCGCTGCGCGGCCTGGCGAGGTGGTGCTCCTGTCCCCCGGGTGTGCCAGTTTTGATCGGTTCGCCAACTACGAGGAGCGGGGAGGGCGGTTCAGGAAGATCGTGGAAGCGCTTTAATCGTCATGCGACATGGGTCATGCGTCATAAGAAAAAAAACCTTGATGAAGGAGGAAACGATGGGGATTGAGGCGACGGGGGAGGCGGTCCGGGAAACCGATTTCAAGGGATTGGGGAAAATGCGCCGCGGCAAGGTGCGCGACCTCTACGATCTGGGGGAGACGTTGCTGTTGGTGGCAACCGACCGGGTCTCCGCCTTCGACTGGGTCCTTCCCACGCCGATCCCCGGCAAGGGGAAGCTTTTGACAGGACTCTCGACCTGGTGGTTCGGGGTTTTAAAGGACGTCCCCAACCATCTCGTGACCGACGACGTGGCCCGGATGCCGAAGAAAATCCAGCCGTTTGCGCAGATCCTCGCCGGCCGCACAATGCTGGTCAAAAAGGTGTCGATCCTCCCGGTAGAGTGCGTCGTGCGAGGGTACCTGGCCGGAAGTGGTTGGGATTCGTACCAGAAGACGCGCGAGGTCTGCGGCGTGGCGCTCCCGGCGGGGCTCGAAAAGGGATCGCGCCTCCCGGAGCCGATCTTCACGCCGACGACGAAGGCCGAGAAAGGGCACGACGAGCCGATGAGCTTGGGCGAAGTGGAGCGCGTGGTCGGGAAGGAACTCGCCGGACGGCTGCAAGTCGCAAGCCTGTCGCTCTACACGCGCGCCCACGACATCGCCGCGGCGCGCGGCGTTCTTTTGGCTGACACCAAGTTTGAGTGGGGTTTGGCAGGAAGCGCAAAAGATCTGACGCTCGCCGACGAGGTCCTCACGCCAGACTCTTCCCGGTTCTGGCCGGCCGAGGACTACCGGCCAGGCGAGGAGCAGCCCTCCTTCGACAAGCAGTTCATCCGCGACTTTCTTCTGGGGACGGCCTGGGACCGGAAGTCCCCCCCGCCTCCTCTGCCAGCCGACATCGTGGACAAGACTCGCCAGCGGTATGTCGAGGCGTACCGGCGCCTGGTGGGAAAAGAGCCGGGGTAAGGTGAAACGCACCTCTCATGTCTAATGCCGAACCAGGCTCCTCGGAGCCCAAACACCATCGTATCGGCGGCTACGAGATCCTCGCCAAGATCGGCGAGGGGGGGATGGGAGTCGTTTTCAGAGCCAGGCAGCTCTCGCTCGGCCGGGTCGTGGCCTTAAAAGTCCTGCCGGCGCGCCTCACGCAGGACAGCCGTTTCGTCGAGCGGTTCTTCCGTGAGGCGAAGGCGATTGCCAAGCTGTCGCACCCCAACATCGTTCGGATCTACGATGTCCACCGCTCGCAGGGCGGAATTTACTACTACGCCATGGAGTACGTCGACGGGGAGAGCCTGGGAAAGTTCTTGAAACGCGAAGGGCCGCTGGCGGTTGCGCACGCCTGTCAGGTCGCGGTGCAGATCGCGCGGGCCTTAGAGCATGCCCATGCGCAGGGGTTCGTGCATCGGGACGTGAAGCCTGACAACGTGCTCCTCGACCGCGCCGGGAACGCCAAGCTCGCCGATCTGGGCCTCGCCCGGTCGATCGCGGATCCCGAGGCCGCTCAAACCCAGGTCGCGTCGGGGGGGTCGCTGACTTCAGGCGCCGTCGTCGGAACCCCCTACTACATGTCGCCCGAGCAGGCGGAGGGGAAATCGGTCGACGCCCGGAGCGACCTCTACGCCTTGGGCGCGACCTTTTATCATCTGCTGGCAGGGACCCCCCCTTTTGTGGCCGAGTCGGCGATCGCCGTCATCACCAAACATCTCACCGAGCCGCGTCCGGACATCCGGAAGGTCCGTCCCGATGTTCCCGATGGGCTCGCCCAGGTCATCAGCCGGATGATCCAGATCGATCCGGCCGAACGCTACGCCGACGCGAAATCCTTGCTTGAAGATCTGGAGGCGTGGGCCGAGGAGGGAGCCGTTCCGGTCGGTCCGCCGCAAATCTCCCAGGCCCTGCCGGGCTTCAAAAAGCCGCTCGCCTTGGGCCTGGCGGCCGGGCTTCTCTTGGCAGCGGGGGGGGTCTGGTTTGTGCGCGCCGAGAAACGCGCCGCGCGGGAAAAGGAAGCCCAGGAGCTTCTCGACGGCGCCGAGACCGCTAAGCGGGAATTCAGGGGTCTTGCGGGGACGGAACCGCGCGCGGCGGCCTTGCGCCGAGCGGCCGCGTCCCTGGCAGATCTCGCCCAACGGTATCCGGAGACGCGGGCCGCCACCGCAGGGAAACACCTGCGCGAGGAGGTCGACGGGGTGCTGGCCGACCTTTACCAGCGGATCGTCGACGAGTCTGCCGCGGCCATCGATGAGCATCTGTGGCTTCGCCCCAAGGATCCGGAGGCGTTTCAAGCATTCCAGGCCTTCCAGGTGATCCGAGCCGAGACGGAGCGCCTGGAACACCTGGCGAGGGACGGCGAGGTCCCGGAGGCGCAGCGCCGACAGGCGGGAGAAAAAGCCCGCCAGGTGCGCCAGATTTTCGCTGACCGCTGCGACGGCCCGGGGAAAATGGCCGCGATCTGGGAGAACTTGACGCGGCGCCATTCCGATATGGAAGTGCGTTCGTTTTTCGAAAGCCTGCGGGATTTCCTGCCCGAAGGAAGCGCCGCCCGCAATCACGTCGAGGCGCAATTGCGCGTTTCTGAGCGCCGCAAAAAAAAGTAGACTCGCCGCCGTGACGCTCGCCAAGGTCGCCATCGTCATGGGGAGCGACTCGGACCTTCCGGTGATGCAGGAGGGGGCGAAGATCCTTGAATCCTTCGGCGTCGCCTACGAGATGCGCATCCTGTCGGCCCACCGGACGCCCGAGGCCGCCCGGGAATTCGCCCAGAACGCCTTGACCCAGGGGATCCGCGTCGTCATCGCCGGGGCGGGGGGGGCGGCTCACCTGGCAGGCTTCATGGCGGCGCATACCCCGATTCCGGTGATCGGAGTGCCGCTCGCGGGCTCAAGTCTCGGGGGCGCCGACGCCCTGTACGCCACGGTCCAGATGCCTCCCGGCATCCCAGTCGCCACCGTCGCAATCGGGGAGCCCGGCGCCAAGAATGCCGCGATCCTAGCGGTCGAGATTTTGGCTCTCGCGGACATGTCGCTTCGCAAAAAGCTCCACGAGTACCGCACCGCGATGAGCCGGGGGGTCCTCGCCAAGGACGCCAAACTGCAGAAAAAATAGTCCTAAAAAGAAAATGCCCCGATTGGCCCAGGATGAATCTCAGCCCTCAGCACTCGGCACTCAACGCTCTTTTCAGTGGGAGCCCACCATCGCCTGGGCGGGGGATCTCCCGGGGAGCGTGCGGCTCATCGATCAGACGCTCCTGCCCGGGACCTATAAAGTGATCACGTGCCGCACGCTCCCTCCCTTGCGCGAGGCGATCCAGAGGCTGCGCGTGCGCGGCGCGCCGGCCCTGGGGGCGGCGGCGGCACTGGGGGTCGTGCTGGGCCTGCAGCGCACGAAGGCGAGGACCTGGCCGGCTTTTGAAAAGGAGCTGGCGCGTGTCGCGGAGGCGATTGGCTCGGCCCGGCCGACAGCGGTGAACCTTTTCTGGGGCTTAGACCGAATGCGCCGGGCGGCACGGCGCCACCGCGCGCTCCCCGTGGACCAGATCCTTGGCTCTCTCTTGAACGAGGCGCGGGCCGTCCTCGAGGAGGACCGCCAGGTCTGCCGCCGGATGGCTGCCTTCGGCGCCTCTCTCCTCTCGGACGGCAGCCGGATCCTCACGCACTGCAATACGGGGGCTCTGGCCGCCGTCGACTACGGGACGGCGCTGGGCGCGGTGTTCCGCGCCGCGGAGGAGGGGAAGCGCGTCTCGGTCATCGCCGACGAGACGCGGCCGCTCCTGCAGGGGGCGCGCCTGACCTGCTGGGAGCTTGCCCGCGCCGGGATCCCCGCCACGTTGATCTGCGACAACACTGCCGCCCAGGTGATGCGGGAGGGACGCGTCGACCTGGTGCTGGTGGGAGCCGACCGGATCGCCGCCAACGGCGACACCGCCAACAAGATCGGCACCTACGGGGTCGCGGTCCTGGCGAAGGCCCACCGGATCCCGTTCTATGTCGTCGCGCCGGTTTCGACGATCGACAGCGCGGCCGCGACAGGCGCCGCGATCCCCATCGAGCAGCGCCGCCCCGAGGAGGTGACCTGCCTGCCGCGCCCGATCCCGCACGCCTCTGCGCGGCGCAGACAGGCGCACCCCGGAGGACGCCCGATCGCTCCGGAGGGGACCCGCGTCTACAATCCGGCCTTCGACGTGACGCCGGCGGATCTCATCGCCGGGATCGTCACGGACCAGGGGATCCTGCGCCCCCCCTATGCGGCGGCGATCAAGCGCCTGATGCGCACGTCCAGAGCGCGCTGAGGGGGGCTTTAGGCAACGCGCTTCACGGCGGCCAGGAGCTCGTCGGCCATCGAGACCTCCTTGTTGAGCTCGGCCAGGAGCCCCGGGAAGATCTGGCGATCGATCTTGAGCGTCTCCCAGATCTCCTTGGTGAGAACCGGCTTCGAAAAATCGGCGGGTTCGGGCACCCCCCTGAGCGCGCACAGATACCGCGTGAACTGCGTCATCACGTAGAACTGCCGGCGCTTCTCCCGCGGCACGCGGTGGTCCTTCACCCCGTCAATGATCGACTCCGGAAGGTTCCACTGGCGCATCAGCCAGGCCCCCAACAGGAAATGGTCGGTCGCGAAAACGAGCTTCTCCGCGTCCCAGAACGAGAGGTTGCGCTCCTGGCCTATCTGGAGGATCTTGGCCATCTCCTCCGGGAGCTTGGTGTCCAGTAGGAGTTTGCCGATGTCCCGCAGGAGGCCGATGGTGAAAAGCGTCTCGGGATCCTCCCCCAGGTTCGGCAACTTGATGCCCAGATATCGGTAGATGCAAGCCGAGACGATGCTGTTCTTCCAGAAGAGATCCCAATCCTCCTCTTTTTCGCCCTGGGAGGGGGGGGTGAGCCGCCTTGAGAACGCCTCGATCGGCGTAGGGTCCCTTTACATGTGCGGGAAGATCGCCGCCGACCCAGTCTTCCTCAGCTGGTGGACCTGGTACGTGGAGGATGCGATCGAGATCCTGATCACCTCTCCCTTCCTGTTTTGTTGGATCGGCCAGCCGCGCGAAGAGTGGAAAAAACGGCGGGCCATCGTGGCCTGGCCCTTGGGGCTCATGCTCGGCTTGGTAGTGGCCTACTTCTTCTATACCAACCGCCTCGAGGAGGACCGCTTGCGCGCGACCTTCCGCCGGGAGGCCCAGGCGATCGCCGACGTCATTGGGGAGGGGGGAGCCTCACAATCCGCCTGGCGCACGATGCACAATGGGCGACGATCTCCTTCGCTGACACAGGCCAGGAGATCCCTGCGGAAAATATTCCGCGCCTCTTCGACCCTTTTTTCACCACCAAGGGGGGTACGGCCACAGCGCCATCCCCGGCACGGGCCTGGGGCTCTGGACGGCCATGAGCATCATTCAACATCATAGAGGGATGATCTCCGTCGACAGCCAACCAGAAACTGGCACGACCGTCGTGGTGCGGCCCCCCCGGACCCAGGTGGCACCTCCCGATGGCTCCCTCTCTCGTGATAAAATCTCGGCGGGCCGCTGACATGACTCCCTCGTTCACCGTCAAGGAAGCCGCCGCGCTGTGCCAGACCTCGATCTGGACGCTCCACCGCCGTTCGGACGAAAGAGCCTTGAAAGAGTTCCGGGCCGGCGGCGGAAAAAATTCCGGATCGACCGCCTGGATCTTTTTCGGTTCATGCGGAAAAACAAGATCCCCGTCCCGCCGGCCTTAGATTCCGCCAAAACCCGTATCCTCGTGGTCGACGACGACCCTCATCTCTTGAAGGCGCTCGAGCGGTATCTGGCGCGCCAAGAAACCTGCGAGGTGCGCACGGCCGCCTCGAGGCTTGCGGCCGGGATCGCCCTCAAGGCATTCAAGCCCCATGTGGTGGTGCTCGACATCCTCTTGGGCGACATCGACGGGCGCGAATTCCTGGCGGCGCTCCGAAAAGACCCTGAACTTTCCGACGTCAAGGCGATCGCCATCTCCGATTTCATCAAGGAAGGGGAAGCGCGCTCCCTGTTCAAACGGGGCTTCGACGCCTACTTCCCAAAGCCCTTTCCGCCCGCCGCGCTTCTTGCCGAGATCGGCCGGCTCGTTCCCGCTCGCTCGTGAACCCTCCGCCATTCAATCCACCCCATTCGTGATCGTCGTCTCCCCTTAGGGGGCCCCTCCCCGTAGAATTCCGCCCATGCCGAGCGCAAAACAGGGAAAGGAAAAAAAATTCGTCGTGCTCGGCGTCACACACCCGATCTCCTGGAACAACGCCGCGGCGCTTCTGGTGGACGGTGAGCTCGCCGCTTTCGCGGAAGAGGAGCGGTTCATCCGTTTCAAGCACGCCCCACGTGTCCCCCCCTTAAGGGCGATGCAGTACTGCCTGGCCTCGCAGGGGTTTTCCCTCGCCGACGTCGACGCGATCGGGGTCGGGTGGGACG
>SBBH01000139.1 GCA_005239795.1 Planctomycetales bacterium | reverse complement strand
GTCGGGGGGGGGGGAATCAACGAGCCGGCGCTCCCGAGATTTGCTCTGCAATCCGGCGTTTGACGGCTTAGAATTCATCAGTGATCCGCATTCGAATTGAGGATGCCCAGGAAGGGATGGTGCTGGTCCGCAACATCACCGACGGAGCCGGTGGCATCCTTCTGCGGGAGGGAAGTCTCCTCGTGAAGGCGACGATTGAGAAGCTCCTCGAGACAGAAGGGATCGACGAGATTTTCGTGGCGCCGCCGCCTCTCACGGACGTCGAGAAAGAGGCCAAGCGCCGCGGGATCGAGGACCGTGCTAGGCACATGTTCGATCAGCACGCCGATGACCCCGTCATGCAGATCTTGGCCAGGGTTTCCGTGGACATTCTTACGAGAAGGGTTTGACGCCGGTGACGACGTCTCTTTCCTCCGAACAACTCAGGCAGCTCATCGCGAAAGTTCCGGGCCTGCCGACCTTGCCGGCGATCGTGGACCGCCTGAACGAAATGATGTTGAATCCCCGCACCACGGCCAAGGAGGTGGGGCGGCTTATCACGTCGGATCCAGCCCTTGCGGCTAAAATTCTGAAGATCGTCAATTCCTCGTTCTACGGTTTCCCCAACCGCATCACGACGGTAACCCACGCGATCGTGATCCTGGGATTCAACACCGTCAAAAGTGTCGTTCTTTCCTCGACGGTTTTCGACGTCTTTAAGGGGAAGGGGGAAGTCGATTTCAAGCGCGAGGATTTCTGGCGCCATTCGATCGGCTGCGGCGCCGCCTGCCGCGTGATCGCACGCGAAGTGGGATTCTCCGCTCTTGAGGACTTCTTCATTGCCGGGCTTCTTCACGACGTCGGCAAGATCCTCCTTGACCAATATCTGCACGACGATTTTCTCAAGGTTCTTGGGATCGTGCGCCAGAAGGATTGTCTCTTCCTGGAGGCGGAGAACGAGGTTCTGCATGTCACGCATGCCGAAATCGGCGGGTGGCTCTTTCAGCATTGGCGGCTTTCGAAGGGACTGGTCCAGGCGGTTGCGCATCACCACAACCCGGCCCTGGCCGACGAGGCCTTGCAAAGTACAGCGGTCATCCACTTGGGGGACATCGTCTGCCGGTCGCTCCAGTGCGGCTCGGGAGGCGACGCCCGGATTCCCCGCGTCAGCCCCGTCGCCTGGGATGCCTTGGGGCTGACAGCGACGCAGTTGGAGTCCATCCTGTGCGAGACCGACCAAGAAATCGAGAAGGCGAAGGTTTTCATGGATTTCCTGTGAGTCAAGACCCCGGCGATCCCGCACGCGATCTCGCCGCACTCCGCGAGACGACATTGGCCTTGCGGGAGACCTTGAATGGGTATCTGGCTCTGCGGGACATTTCTCGGAGAATTCTTTCAAAGACGGCAATCGGTGAGATTGTCGAGGAACTCGTCGCTGCTGCTTTGTACATGTCAGGGGCCCGTTTTGCGGAGGTGTATCTGGCCATCCCGGGACAGGCCCGTTACGAGCGCGCTGGGGCCGGGCCCGATGGGAAACTGCCTCCGGCGCTCGAGTTGTCCCCGGACATCCTTCTCTGGATCCTGCGCGAGCGGAAAGCCATGACGCTGCCGGATGCGGAAGGGGGCGACCGGATGATCCAGCCACTTTTCTCGGTCCGGATGTGCGAGGGATTCCTGGTGGCCCAGTTCGATGCGGGGCACGAAGGGCTTACGGAGGAGATCCAGGAAAAACTCCAAGCATTGGGTCTCGCGGCGGCGGCGGCGATCCAGAATGTACGCCTCAACGAAACGCTTTTGCGTACGGGGGCGTATCTGACGGACATCCTCGAGAGCGTCACGCACGGAATCTGTGTCGTCGATACGAGGGGATATGTCACGCGCCTCAACAGCAATTTTCTCCTGATGTTCGATCTTGAAGCGGACAGAGACGATTTGGTAGAGAGACCTCTGGGAGATGTCCTACCCGAATCAGTGCGCCTCGTCTTCCAGGAAGTGACCCAGGAGGCTCAGGAGGAGGGGTTCGCGCTCGACCGGCTTTTCGAACGCAAGGACATCGGAGGGAACGATCTGGCCTTCGGAGTGAGCGTGACCTTCCTCAAGGATTCCTCGGGCCAGCGGATCGGGATGATCTACCTGGTGCGGGACATGACCGCCAGTCGCGAGCTGGATCGGTTGAGGCGCTTGACACAGCTCAAAAGCGAGTTCGTCAACAATGTCTCGCACGAACTTCGAACGCCGCTCACCTCCATCAAGGCTTATACCGAGGCCTTGATGGAGATGATCCGTGACGAGACGCCGCAGAAATTCCTCCGGGTGATTACGGAAGAATCGGACCGCCTTTTGGAGATGATCGAGAACCTTCTCAACGTTTCGCGGATCGAGTCGGGCAAACTCCGCTTGAAGCGCGCTCCCTGCGCGCCGGCGGATTTGGTGTCCTCGGTGCTATCCATCTCCAGGGTCCAATTCGGAAAGCATGAACTCGTGGCCGAGATCGCGCCGGATCTTCCGATGATGAACCTGGATGTGAACAAGATGAAGGAGGTGTTGCTGAATCTCCTCTCCAATGCCATCAAGTATTCTCCGGAGGGAGGGGTGATCCGGGTGCGCGCCCGTTTGGATGAGGGGAATCTCCGGGTCGATATCGCCGACAGCGGTTTAGGGATCGCCCCGGAACATATGAAGCGTTTGTTTGAGCCGTTCTTCCGAGTGGAAGACGATAAGACCTCCGCGATCCGCGGCACGGGACTAGGCTTAGCGATCACCAAGAAGATTGTCGAGGGGCACGGAGGGGTGATCCAGGTGGCGAGCACACTCGGAAAGGGGTCGACTTTCTCAATCCTCCTGCCGATCACGGCACCGCTGCGTGGCGATGAGATAGATTACGGGGCGGCATCCAATTCTCCTTTTGCGTAAGAGACTGTGGGCGCCTCTCGGAAGTTCATCGAGTCTTAACATCATCGATGACGCGGGGAAAGATTTGATGGATCTCGATCACCGAAAAATTGAAAACGCGCTATGGGAATATAATGTGGGCATCAAATATACCGATCTCGATGGCCAAATCATTCCAATCCGTCCGGGTTTTACTGGGGCGATGCATGTGCTCTACAAACAGGCCTCTTTTGCACGGAATTCTTCAATAGTAACAGCAGAAATGCCTATACTGCTTGATGTTACGATTCCTTATAAATCCAGATAAACGGGGCCACGTCTGCAGACCCTACCACTGTAGGAAAAAAAGACAGTCTGACGATTTTTAGATTTCATGTGACGTTCTCTATTTAATCCATTTATATTCTTGTATTATCTTATTTACATAAATTACTTATGAAAACATTTTTTACGTTTTTTGGTTGAAAGGTACTGATTTTGCGCAATTCTTCAATTGTGAGACGAGTTTTCGATCGGGATCTCGAGGGACAAGCGGCCGTCGAGTACGCCGTCGCCCTTTGCCTTGTGGTGGTCCTTCTTGTCGGAGTGCCGGACTTGGTCTTGGGGGGGCTCTCGGCTTATTTCCAGGAGATCGTCTCACTTCTCGTGCTCCCGATTCCCTAATGGACCCATCGATTCGGGAAGGACTGCTCCTCGCTCGGCATCTGGCGCTTTTCCTGATGCTGGTCGTGGCTCTCTACACCGACATCGCTTGGGGGAAGATCTACAACTGGCTCGTCTATCCGGCGATCGGGGTGGGTCTGGCGGCGGCCTACCTCTCGGGCGATGTGGGATGGGGCGCCGGGATTTCTTTCGCGCCGGACGATCCCCAGCCAACCTTTATGAAATCGGCGGCGGGCTTGGCGGCCGGCGGCGGGATTCTTTTCGTGCTGTATCTGGCAGGGGGAATGGGAGGGGGGGATGTCAAGCTCATGGCGGCCGTCGGGGCGCTTTCGGGCCTGGGATTCGCCCTTTGGGCCCTGTTCTATACTAGCATCGTTGGCGCAGTCCTGGCGGTCGCGGTTCTCATCTGGAAGGGGCGTCTCGCACAGGGGACGCGCGGGGCTTTCCGGCTTTTTTGGCCTTGGCGCGACAGATCGCTTGATCCCGAGCGGGTGACGCTCCCTTATGGGGCGGCCATTGCTTTGGGCACGACATGGGCTTGGTGGTTGGTGTACGTGCGATGAACAGAGCGCGGGACATGCGGCAGACGGAATGTACCCTGCGCCGGCAATGCCGAGGGCAGATCCTGGTGGAGTTCGCCGTCGCACTCCCCCTGATTCTGGGATTGACGGTGGGAATCATGCAGATGGCGCTTCTCGTGGCCGCCAAGGTGGTTGTGAACCATGCCGCTTTTGTCGCAGCGCGCGCAGAACTTGTGGGAGAGGATCCTGAAGAGGCGGCCGAGATCAGCTGTGCGCCGGTCGCTGGCATGTCCAAGGACCAGGATCTTCCCGGCTACGAGATTCCCGGGCGGGGGGTCCTGCCTCGTTCGGGACTTTCCCGGGAAAAGACGTCGGTCGCCGTGGTTCACCCGGACGCTCCCTTGGAGCCGGCCGTTCGGGTTGATGTGACGCACGATTTCGAGCTCGTCTTCCCAGTCGTAGGGGAGCTTTTCAAGACCGCCGGCGCTGAGCACGGGGGGCGCCCCCACCGGCGCTTCGTCGAGACATGCACCCTGGCACGGAGGTGGGAATGAGGAGCGAGAGAAGAAATCGTCTCGTGGATCGTGAATTGTGGATCGTGAATCGCAGGACGGCAAACCACGTATCACGCGCCACGCGCCACGAGACTCTTCTCCGGGATTCCTCCGGTCAGGCGCTCGCCCTCGGGGCGATGACCCTTTTTCTCCTGTCCTGTTTTGTCGCGTTTTCACTCAATGTCGGGCAGGTGAGCGCCAAGAAGCTCGAGATCCAACACGCTGCCGACGAAGGGGCCTATGCGGGAGCCGTGGCGCTCGCCGACATTCTGAGCGAGATCGCCTGGCTCAACGACGCCCAGGCCCATCTCTATTACCATGCCATGCGGCAGGCTGTGGATGTCGTGGTTTACGGGACGCTCGCGGCGATGGCCGAGCACGGCCCTCCCTTTCCAGACGACGCGCTCGTGGGAGTGGTCGACGCTCCGGGGAAGTACATCCAGGCGTATGACGAGGCTCAAGCCTGGTTCCCCCGCTACGCCGACTGGGTCAAGCGCTTGGGACAGATTCAGTGGGGGCTCGCTTCCGTGGGGCCTTCGCTGGTGCGCCGCGACATTTTCAACGCTGTCTACCGGACGATGGGTCTCGATCCAGACGCGGCGAACCCCGACGTGCAGGTGGCGCTCTTTCCTGATTTCGAACTCCTTCCAGATCCCGACGGTTACTATCGCCTCGACATCACGCGCTACCAGCAGGATCCGGCCGGCTGGCTTCTGGCCGATTCGGCGGGATTCTGGCTGAGAACTCTCATCCTGGGGCCCGCCGATTGGTCGGTGCAGTCGAGCACCGGCCTCGATCTTCTCGTGTCGCATCCGACGCCAAGCCGCTACGTTCTGACGCTGATCGTAGCCGGCGTCCCCAACGTCATGACGTTTGATTTTTATCCAGGACTCGGATGGGTCCTGCAGATGCCGGGGTTCACGGTCCAGCCCGGGTCCCACGGCGGCACCGTCATCTCGGGAGCCGGCGGCTCCCATGAGTTCAGGCGCGGTCCCGATGGCGAGCTTCAGGAGCGGACGGGAAACGGCTGGCAAAACGTGGGCGGGAGCGACACGGTAACGGTCGACGGCGTCGAGATCCCCGTGGTGCAGGATGGAATCGAGATCCCCCCGGATACCTGGGTCGGTTTCGATCCCTTAAGGATCCTATTTCAAAATATCCAAATCACGCCGACGGGCAGGAACCTTCAGATCGAGGGGCAGTTCGGCCCGGCCTGGGTCACGGTCGATCAGGACTATGTCGTCTGCAACGGTCTTTCGACGCGAAACCCGGAAGGGGTCTGGCGCCGCTATGGTGACGACAGGACCCGTCACCGGATGAGCCTGGGCACGGCTCCCGACACCTATGTTTACGAATGGAAGAAAATCGGCGCCTACCTGCAGGAAGAGCCTAGTGGCCAACGTTTTGGATGGCTTCGCGCGATCGGAGATAACAACCCTTCCGGACTTGCGCCGCTCTGGGCCTATAACGCGTCGGCTAATCTTTTGGGATGGTTTGATCCGGCCAGAGGGGCGGCGCTTCACAGCAAGGCCTATCACCAGACGCGCCCCTGTTGGCATCCGCTCGACGCGGCCTGCCCTGTTCATGGAGGAGGGGGGGGCTGCCCCGGGAATAGCACGGGGCTGTCTCCTACCGATGGGGGATGGCACGAGATCAATCCCTTAGGGGTTGCGGACTGGATTTCCTGTCCTGTTTGTGCCAGAGCCGACGCCGGAGACGTTTTGGATGACGATCTCGACAGATGCTCGGACGTACGTAAATATGGGCCGAGGGATATCGTCCCGCCGGGCCCCCCTGGGGCGCCCCGTTACGAGTCGGCCCGTGTGGTGGGTTTTCCGCAGACGGTCCTCCCTCATACGGAGCTCCGGATCCCGCGCCCCTTGGTCCTGACGGAAGACTTCTTCAAGTACGGAATTAACGTGGGGGTTTGGAAGCGTGCCGATCCGGCAGGGCTCGGGGAAGAGTTCCGTCTCATGCCGCAGGTTTTTCCGCTTCCTGCCGGTTTCACTGGGCGCCTTGCTGTCGCGAGCGCCAAATGCGGTCTGCGCGATACGGTGGCGGGGACGATCCGGTATCGCTTTGCGAATCCCGATTGGTGTCAGGCGTGGGTTCTCAACGACCCCGAGAACCTCTATGTCGCTGACTGGGAAGCAAGGCTTTGGTCGGTGCGCGACGCGATACAGGACATCGACATTGACGCAGATCTTACGAGGGACAGCGGCCTCACCTATCTTTTTCGGGGGCTCCTCGCAACCGAGTGGCACACGGCCGACGATGATGCTCGCCCGGCCTGGGGCCTGCCGGGGGGGATGGGATTGAATCTTTTGGATCCAGACTTGAAAGACGTGGTGCGCCACTGAGGAAAATTGATGTGAAGACCGCACGCTTGAGTGCTGAGTGCCGAGTTTTGAGTGCTGAGGCCATTGTCGCAGTTCGTTACTCAGGATTGAGGACTTGGAACTCAGGACAACGTTGTTCAGAGGGTTCGGCGCTTGTAGAGACGGCGATCCTCCTGCCGGTCTACGCGCTTCTTCTCGTGGGGCTGCTTTACTTCGGGAGCGTGAGCCTTCTCCGGCAGGAACTTCCGCTTCTGGCGCGCTATGCGGCAGAGTCGGCGAGCGATGTTCCCACGACGTTTCTTCCCGAGGCCCTGATCCCGATCACGGCGGGCGTATCGCTCGCCGACGGGGCCTTCACCTATTGGAATGGCGCGGCGGCTCCGGCCTACACCGAGGAGCCTCCCCTCACGGCCTCCCAGGCCGGCGAGGAGATGACCAAGGTGTCGTGGAGCGCCCACGAATCGGTCGTCCTGGACCCGGCGACGGGGGGTGTCTCTCAGTCGACCTCTGTCAAGAAAACCAAGGCGTGGGCCATCGTTTATGCCTGCGGGGCGCTGGAGCGCGCTCCCGAGATCGCCGATCAGATGAGCCGATGGTATTCCTGGCGCACCGTCGAGATCGAGACGGTGCACGACGCCCCGCTCTACCGGACTGAATGGGGGTATGACGAGCGCTCGAGCCTGGCAGGGCTCGAGCCGCCGCTCTTAAAAGCCTCCGCCGCGAGCGCCGTGCGAAGCGACGCTCAAAGCGGAGCGGGAGTCTTTACGCGGGATCTGTCCCATCAGTATCGCGGGACGCATCCCGCGGTCGAGGATGTCGTCGTGGGATATTGGGGGGGGGCCTGGCCCGTCTCGGGGTATCCCGATTACGGCGGGAGCCAGCCCTTTTGGGTTCCCGATTGAATCCGGCGCCATCCGTCAATGGGAGAGGACGTCTCTGGCGCGCTGGAGTCATCGCAGCCGCTGCGGCCGTTGCCTTCTGGTTGGGAAACCGCTACGGGCCGCGCCTGGGCGGGAAAGAGGCCGGATCCCCCTTTCACGGCACGGCGGGGGCGTTGTCGGAGGCGGGCGCCTTTCATGACGATGCACCGGTGGACCAGGTTCTGGCGCGCTTAAGCGAGGAAGCCCAGCGGAAGGGCTTGGGGGGCGCCGCCGCTGTGCTTGTGCGTAAGGGGCCCGGCGGGGGATTTTTGGGATATCGCGACAAGGAGGCCGACGGGGACTATGTGGCTTTTCATATCACCGAGGACGGCGCGGGAGGCGCCTGGATCCGGCCCTTCCGGGAGAAGGCCGAGGGTGGAGGGGCGCACCCTTTGCCGGAGGACCTTCCAGCCTTGGGGGAGCTTCTGTGGGTGCTCGACATCGATGATGGGCATCCGGGGAAGCTCGCCGTCTTCAGGATGGCCGCGCCGCGTCAGGGCGCTCAGGAGTCGATTCACCGGGAGTTTTGCATTCGGGGGTGGTCCGCCGGGCGCACTTGGGAGGCGCAGGGTGTGCCCGAATCGGCGGTTTCCTCGGGCGCTCCCGTCCTTCTGTATACTAAGGGCCGCCGCCGGTGCCTTGTGAGCCTTGACGGGTCGGACGCAGGCGAATCCGGCTGCGACGTGATGGTCCTGTGCGATCGATGAGGAGGACGAATCCATGAAAAGCCGCTACGCGTTGATGGGATCCTTGCTTTTGGCCATTCTTGCCACGATCGGGATCCGGAAGATCCTCGAAGGGGACAGAAAACAGAGGCAGATTCAGGAACAGCCGACCCTGGTCCTTGTCGCGGCCCAGGATCTGGTCGAGGGAACATTGCTCAAGGAAACGGATCTCGCGGAAGACGAAATCCCGAGCCGGTTCTTCGACAAATCGATGGTGATCTTGAAGACGCGCGACACGGTGGTGGGCAAGAAGCTCAAGGTCTCCCTGGCCAAAGGGTCATTTCTTCGCTTCGTCGACGTGGAGGAGCGTCAAGACGCCGCTCGGCTTCCCGTGATTCCGACAGGGAAACGACTTTTCACCATCTCCGTGGATCTTCAGAGCGGCGTGGGAGGGCATTTGGCTCCTGGCTCGGTTGTCGACTGCATTGCGGTTGTGCGCGATGCGGGCGCCGCATCCCCCGCGGCGGCGAATACCGCGCCCGGGCGCTCCGGGCCGGAGGGGACGCGCGCGGTGACGATCCTCGAGGGGGTGCGGGTCTTCACCGTGGGGCCGCTCGCCATTGCCCCCTCGGGGTACGCCCAAGAGCGCGGCAATTACTCGGCGGCGACGCTCATCGTGACGCCCGCCGAGGCGGAGCTTCTTGCTTTCGCGCAGTCCCAGGGGCGTCTGATTTTGGCCGAGCGCTCGGCGCTGGATGCCCTGGCGGCGGAACTCTCCGCACGGGGCGTCACCCTGTCGAATTTCGACGCGCTTATTCAGAACCGGCGCCGCGAAGGGAGGTGACGCTCTCGATGCCGATTCTCGTCATTCGGGAAAAGGACGGCCCCGAAAAGGAGTTCCCTCTTAAGAAGGCCCGCACGACGATCGGGAAGATGCCGGACAACGACATTGTCCTGGATCGCACCAACATTTCGCGCCGGCATTGTCAGATCTTCTTGGAGGGAAATGACTACTTCGTGCGGGATCTCGCCAGCCGCAACGGGACGTTTTTAGATGGCCAGCGGGTAGAGGGGGACCGGCCTCTTGTGAGCGGCGCCGTCATCCAGCTCGGGGATTTTTCGATCGCCTTCAAGATTTCTCCTGCGCTTGGAGCATCCCCCGCCGACATGGGAAGAACCATTCTCTCCATCGCCGCGGTACGCCCTGTCCACAGGACTCTCCCGGTCGAACTCAAGAAGAAGATTCATGGGGCTCTGATCGAACAGCTCGACCTCAAGAAGCTCGAGTTTTCACAGTCGACCGACAAGCAATTGCGTGAGCGGGCGTCCCAGATCATCGCGTCGGTCGTGGAGCACCACGCTGGCGAGATCCCCGAGGGATTCACGAAGGGGGATCTGGTGAAGGAGGTTCTCGACGAGGCGTTGGGGTTGGGGCCCCTGGAGGATCTCCTGGCTGATCCCGAGGTCGACGAGGTGATGGTAAACCGTTGGGACCGAATCTACGTCGAGAAGAAGGGACAGCTCTCCTTTACCGGACGGCAGTTCACCGACAACCAGCAGGTGGTGAACACCATCCGCCGGATCGTGTCGCCCCTAGGGCGCCGGATCGACGAGTCGAGCCCCATGGTCGATGCCCGGCTCCCCGACGGCTCGCGCGTGAACGCCGTGATTTCGCCGGTGGCCCTGACCGGTCCGACCCTCACGATCCGAAAATTCTCGCGGGATCCCTTCACCGTGAACGATCTCATTCGTTTCGGGACGCTCTCGGGACCCATCGCGAAGTTCCTACAGATGGTGGTGGAGCATAAGCGCAACATCCTCATCTCCGGCGGGACCGGCTCGGGGAAGACCACGCTCCTCAACGTTCTCTCGAGCTTCATCCCGAATGCCGAGCGGATCGTGACGATCGAGGACGCCGCGGAACTGAGGCTCGGACAGGAGCACGTGGTCTCCCTCGAGGCGCGCCCGGCCAACATCGAGGGGGAGGGGGCGATCCCGATCCGCAAGCTCGTCATCAACGCTCTGCGGATGCGCCCCGATCGGATCGTGGTGGGGGAGTGCCGGGGGGGTGAGGCTCTCGACATGCTCCAGGCGATGAACACGGGGCATGAGGGGTCGCTGACGACGCTCCATGCCAACACCCCACGGGATGCCCTGGCGCGCCTCGAGACGATGGTCTTGATGGCGGGCCTGGACCTTCCCGTGCGTTCCATCCGCCAGCAGATCTCTTCGGCGATCCATCTTATCGTACAGGTGTCGCGGATGACCGACGGCACCCGAAAGGGGGTGTCGGTCTCCGAGATCACGGGGATGGAGGGGGAGGTCATCACCATGCAGGATCTCTTCGTCTTCGAGCAGAAAGGGATCGGCCCGAAGGGGGAAGTTCTGGGCGCGCACAAGGCGACCGGGACGATCCCGAAGTTTTTGCACCGCCTGAAGCAGGCAGGGATCGACGTGGACATGGGGATCTTTGCTTAGGGACCGTTCAGAAATGGCTGGCGCCTTTGTTGGAGATAGGGTTCTTTCGATGAGTTATTTAAGTTCATTTTTTCTGAACGGTCCCTAATGGAAGCGGTCGTCTATCTTTTGATTTTCGGCGCGACGGCCCTGTTCGTCTGGGCCGGGATACAGCTTTTCAGCAAGGGGTGGGTTTCCTATGAGGAGCGCTATGTGAGCGGCGCCTCGAGATCCCTGGAGGCGTTGTGGATGACGATCCCCCCCCAGCAGCTTCTTTATCTTTCCGTTGCGGCGGCGCTCGCGGCAGGTTTCACGGGGACGGTCGTTGCGGGGACCCCCTATGCAGGAATCCCCTTGGCGGTGCTGGGGTTCTTGTCTCCGAAGGGGTACCTCATCCTTCTCAAACGGCGGCGCGATCAGCTTTTCGACCAGCAGTTGGTACACGCGCTCGGAAGCCTGACCAGCTCGCTCAAAGCCGGGCAGAGCCTCCCGCAGGCGATGAATCTGGTGGCTCGCGAGATGGACAACCCCATCCGCCAGGAGTTCGGCCTTGTCTCTCAGCAGATGCGTCTTGGGGTCGCGATCGAGGACGCCCTGGCCCAGCTTTCCGCCCGCATGGCCTCAAAGGACCTCGATCTTCTGGTGACCTCCATCGCGATTGCCAAGGAGGTGGGGGGGAATTTGAGCGAGGTGCTCGAGAAGATCGCTGGGACGATCCGCGAGCGCCACCGCATCGAGGGGCGGATCCGCGCCCTTTCAGCCATGGGGCGGATGCAGGGGGTCGTGATGGGAATCCTGCCGGTGGTGCTCGTGGTGTACCTCGCCGCTTACCAGCCGCAATATGTGGCACCGCTTTTCGAGCATCCGATCGGCTGGCTTTTGCTGGGAGGCTCGGCGGCCTGGATGGCGATCGGGGCTTTTTTCATCTACCACATCCTGGCCATCGAGGTTTAGGCATGACTCCGCTCGGGGAATGGGGTGTGGCGGTTTTGGCCGGCCTTTCGGCGGGGCTCTTGGGCTGGGGGTTTGCGGCGGTCTACCGCGAGGTCCTTTCCAGCGGCGAAGATCTCTATGGAGAATCGGTGGGGGAAAACCTGCCGGCCTTTTTGGCGCTCCTTCTTCCGTACGCGCGGGCTTTGGCGGCTTTCTTGGAACCCGCGGCTGCGAAAGGCGCTCCAGGCCTCTGGCCCCGGATGATGGAGGCTGTGCGCGTGAAAATCCGCCAAGCGGGAACCCCAGGGGCTCTGAAACCCGCCGAACTTTGCGGTCTCTCTGGTGTCGCAGCGCTTGGGGGGGGTGTTCTGGGACTGTTGTTTGCACTGCTTGTGGGTCTTCGGCCAGGGACGCGCCTGGCGATCGCGCTCACGGCAACTCTCCTAGGAGGCGCGCTCCCCTGGGTGTGGCTTGTGGACAATGCCTCGCGGCGCCGGAGGCAGATCCTGAGGGCGCTTCCCTATGCGATCGATCTCATGACGCTGTCGGTGGAGGCAGGGCTCGACTTCGCCGTGGCGATCCGCCGCATCGTCGAAAAACTGGGGTTGACTCCCCTGGGGGCGGAATTCGGGAAGCTTCTGCAGGAGATTCAGATGGGGAAAAGCCGCCGCGAGGCCCTGCGCGCCCTCAAGGAACGCGTGCATCTCATGGACATGGATTTTTTCACCAGCGCCCTTATTCAGGCCGATGAGATGGGAGTGGGGTTAGGGCCTACCCTGCGGGCTCAGGCGGAGGGGGTCCGCCAGCGGAGATTCCTGCGCGCCGAGGAAATGGCTATGAAGGCGCCAGTGAAAATCATCTTTCCGCTCGTGGCCTTCGTGCTGCCCGTGACGCTGGTCATGATCCTGGGTCCGTTGGCGATCCAGTTGTGGGAGCAGTTCAGGACGGTCGTGGTTCGGTAAGGGGCCGTGCGGAAATAACTTCTGTGTTTTATAAAAGTGTTCACGGGACATGAACGAACATCTCAGAGATCTTGCACAAGAGGCATTCTCATCTCACTCTTTTCCGCACGGCCCCTTATATAGGATTCGCTCGAAAAAATTTGAACGAAAAGACGACAGAAGAAAAATGGTCCATTGCAATAGAATCCACAAGTTGTTTTCGCGCGAATCCTAACGCTATGGCGCGGCTCATTATCCTCACGGGGATCAAGACGGGGCAGACGGTCGAACTCAACAGAGATCTGTTTGTCATCGGGCGGGAGGCCGCGTGCAATCTTTCGATCGAGGATGGCACCGTTTCACGGCGGCATGCGGCGATTGAGAAAGGTCCTGAGGGGTATGTTGTGAGGGATCTAGGAAGCCGCAACGGGATCCGCGTCCAGGGGAAGAAGATCGAGGAGGCAAGGCTCACCGGCGGCGAGCTCATCCATGTGGGGTCGGTTCAAGTTCGCTTTGTGGAGGACGCCTCGGCTTCTATGGGAATCTCATCGGTGGAAGCTTCCGGCGTGTCGGTCTCGCCTGGCGCGCCGCCGGCTGGCGCGCGGCGGCGCGATCTCCCGGGGATCTTTTTGGGGGTCGGCATCCTCGTGGCATTGGTTCTTCTTTTCATGACGCTGAGCGAAGACAAATCGCTGTCGGTGGAGGTTGTGGTCCTCGCAGTCGACGAGGAACGCTACTTCAGTTTTGAGCGTCCCTTGCGCGCTCTCGGGAAATTCACCCAGCCCAATATCGCCGCGGTGGAAGGGGAACCGGGACACTCGGCCATTGTTCTGGTGGGGCTCGAGGAGGGAAAAACGGATCTTCCGGTGGAACTTGAAACGGAATCGCTGATTCTTAAAATCCAGGTGACGTCGAAAAAGGCCCGTAAAACCTGGTCGGATCTCGCTCCTGAAGACGTTCTTCCCCTGTCTGAGCGGCTTTTGGCCGAGGGGGCCGCCGCCGCTATCAACGATGCTCTTATGCTCGTGGCGTATCAAAAATTCCAGGAGGCGATGGATCTTCTGGCCATGGTCAGCGTGGAGGAAGCCTCATGGGCGGCGGCAAAAGACAATCGGGACAATGCCCGCCGTCGGCTTCACGCCTTACGTCAGGAACACGAGTCGGCCTTCCATCTGGCTCTAAAGCAGCACAATGCCCACCGCGCACAGGGGGAGGCTGTTTGGATGCTGAATCTCCTCGATCCGGCACAAGAGCAGATCGAATATCAGAAATGGACGGAGCGCATGAAAAAGCTGGGGGTTTCCGCTGCCCAAATCCCGATTCAGATCGAGAAACTCCGCCGAAGCGGCCGCTAATTTCCCGCGCCGCCTGACTTCTCCCACCAGGCGCGCCAAGGGTCCGGGTCGGGCCCATGCTTTTTCCCCGAGATGACCTCGAGGGCTGACTTGGCGGCGCCGGCGACCTGCGGCGCCTCGTCGTCCAAGGCCGTAATCAGGGTGGGGACCGAGCGGCGCGAGCGGAGTTTTTCGAGAGCTGCCGCCGCGCGGGCGCGAGCCCAGGCGGAGGCGTCTCCCGCGAGGATCTTCTCGATCGGCTCGGCTGCGGTTTGCGAACCGAGGTCTGCCAAAAGGTCAATGGCTTTCGCGCGCACCGAGACTTTGTCGTGGGCGAGGTCAGATAAAAGAAATTGCGCCAGAGGTTTTTCCTCTGCTCGGTATTCGCCCAGATCGAGAAGTGTATAGAGCGCTTCGCGCCGCACGGCCTCGTTCGGATCGGCTAGAAGTGTTTTCCTGAGTTCTGGAAGAAGCTCTTCGGCTCCCGTGCGGGCGCAGGCCGTCGCCGCCGCGGCGCGGACCGGCGGGGCGGCGTCTTGGAGCCCCGCGCGCAGGACGTCGGAGCAGTTATTAGGAGCTGTTTGGGAGAGGAAATAGATCGCTTGCCGACGCAGTTCCGGATCGTCAGACGAGAGCGCGATCTTCTTGAGATCGCCGGCGGCGTTGTCCCGCATCTCCAGGAGCCGCTCAGTGGCGCTCGCTTGGACACGCGGGTCCTTGCTCATCGTGAGCTTGAGTCTGGAAAGGATGTCGTCGGGAATCTCTGGTTCTGGCGAGAGGTTCGCTTTCGGGGCCTCGGCGGGGGGGGCGGCAGGGGCGCCCGCACCGGGCGCAGCAGAAGATCCTCACTCAGCCCAAAGGCGCGCCGCCGCAATCCAGAGACAGGCGGCGCTTCCAAAAACCGACAGTTTTTTCATCCTAACCTTTGTCGGGGGTTGCCGGGACGGTTTCTTGAGAGGTTTTTTTCTGGGCTTCGCGGAGTTCCCCCATGTATTTTTCAGCTTCCTCCTGGGTCGGGAAGATCTTGAGAACCCTTGTGCAGGTGCCTTCCCCAGAACGCGTCACTCTTTTGGGGGCAGCGGAGTAGGTCTTCTCCATTCTGTACTGCGTGGGGGTATTTTCAGATTTTTCGGCGACGACGGCATAAGCCGTTTTGGCGCCCGCACCGGGCGTCATCTGGGGGCCTCAACCGGCCGAGAGTTTCCCTGTCCAGACTGCCAGAATCCCTGTGAGTGCGACCGCCGAAAGAGTGTTTTTCACGGGCGTCTCCTTTCTCAATTGTCCGTCAATCCGTACGCCGTATGGCAACTTTTAGTATAACGCTCAAGAAGCGTTCAGGTTCGTTTCCGTCTTAAAAAAGAGGGGGACCCTTCGACTCGCTTCGCTCGCTCAGGGTAAGCGGGCCATGAGAAATGATTTTCTTTGGCCCGCTTAGAATCCTCGCCCGGCGATGAAGGTGTAGCGTCCTTCCTGGATCCGGACACTAGGGAATGTCACGTTCTGAAAGGCGCCTGGCATCGGGAGCAGAGGCAGGATCCCCAGAGCGGGAGAGATCCCCAGAGGAAAAAGGTCTTGGGGGAGAAAACAGATCTCGACGTCATACGTGCCTGCCGGGAGGGGGAGCACCGCCACGTGGAGCCGTGCCGGAAGGGTTTCCCAGGCGCGCGTGTCCGCGACGCGCAGCACGAAATACGCCGCGCGGAAAAGATCGGCCAGCAGGTCCCCGTTTTTTCTGTTTTTCTCGATCGTTTGCGCGATGCACTCCATTCCGATCTGCCGGCCGGTTTCCTTGGCGATCGTGGCGGCAAGGCGCGCTTCGAGCGTTGCATGGGCGATTTTCTCGACGTCCGTCAAAAGGAATGCCGACGCTTGGAATCCTCCCGCCTTGAGCACTGCAGTGCGGGTCGTCTGCGGCCGGTTTTCAAGGTCCGGGGCCACGAGGCGGTAGTGGGGGGGGACGAAGAGATCTCGACGCACTTTTCTCGGGGAGCCTCCCGTCTGGATGAACGCCACGAGAATCCCGCCGCCGGGGGCGAAATCGGCGGCGGGCCCCGGAAGATCCTTCCATTGTGCCAACTCTTCGGCGCGCCCCGACGCGCGCGCCAGGCGCAGAAGGGGGGCTTTGGCGTATGGAAAGGCCGGACAGAGTTCCTGGGTTTTCTTGAGTTCAATGATGGCGTCGTCCGCGGCGCCTCGGATATCGAAAGCCAAGGCCGCCAGGAATCGTGTGAAGGGGTCCTCCGCGTAGTCGGGGCGGCCTTCGGTGTCGAGGATCTCAACCGTGCGGCGCGCCTCCACAAGGGCGTCGTTGACGCGCCCTGCGACGAAAAAATTCATCATGAGATGCGTGTGCACCAGGAGCTGTTCATGGGGATCCCCCCGGTAGGGTTTGGCGATGTCGCTATAGGCGAGAGCCACGGCTTCCTTGGAGAGGCTTTTCGTCTCCCACTCCTTGATCCGCTCGGCGGCTTCTAAGAACCGGACGTTCGATTCGTCCAGGCGCCCTGCTGCATGCAGGACCGTCCCCTGTTCCATGGCATAGAGCACTTGGTTGCGTCCTTCCTTCTGGGCGAGCGGCGCGAGCGTCGCCTCCGCAGCGGCGTATTCCCCGCGGTAGAATTCTTGACGCCCCTTGGCGAGTTTCTGGGAATCGCAGCCGGCGAAAGTTAAGGTCGCCAGACTAAAGAAGGAGAGCAGGCACCGGCGTATCAAGGAGCCCTCCGGAGGGAAAACGCGGCGCCTGGCCGCAGGCCTGGGCTGCCGCGTCGCGAACGGGGTTTACCAGCCGACGAGCGGCTGACTCTCCTCGCGGGCGATCTCGAACTCGTTGGAGTAGATCACCTCGCTCGACTCGAGATCCGTCACGCGGACGGTCAGGTTATAGAAGATCATGCTCTTTTTCGAAAGGTTCAGCCCCTTCCCTTGCTTGGTTTCGATCGAGGCGAGGCGTCCCCACAGGACGTGCGTGGCTCCCAGTTGTTTTCCAACCTTGGAGGCGGTGGCGGGATCCACCTTCCCCCCTTGCTGGTAGGTGACCTCGGCATCGATGTGCGCACGCATGTCCCGGTCGATGAAGCGGAATGCCCCTGTCTCGTTCAGGGCCGTCTGGATCTTGTCGGCGATGAGCTGTGTATTGATATGCTCGGCTGTGTCGTTCTGGACGCCGTAGACGATAACGAGAGGGGTTTTTTCGACCGTATTCATCCGTTTGCTCTCGACCAGGGTCGTGGCGATCTTTGTAACGGCCCCCTTGAGGTCGGTGGCATCCCAGTTTTTTCCGTAATGCTGGGGTTCGTCCGGATCGCGCGTGGTGGTGGTGGTCCAGAAACAGCCGGACAGAAGCAAGCCCGCGGCCGCCGGAGCCGCGAGCGAGGGCCGCCAATGGATCATTTTCTTTTGCATGGGTTTCTCCTTTTTGAGTCCAAGGTTAGCGAGGACGTTTCGATCCCCGGCGGATCTGAATGCGCAGGTGCCGCGCACCAGGGTGTGGCGCGGTGAAGGTGAGCGATTTCTCTTCGTGAGGAGCCAGAAGCACTTCACGCTGGGTTTCCTTGGGATCGTCCACATAGACCCCTTCGACGTCATACCAGTTCGCCGTCACCCAAACGACTGTATGCCCGCCAGGATTGCGAAGCTCGGCTTGTCCCACGCGCAACTTCCCCATCTCTCGGACGTGGACCGACACGATTTCAATCCCAGCGGCCTCGATCGGAAAGGTTTGAGCCGGATCGATCGAGACGGTGGTAAAGGTCCCGCCGGAGCTGCTGCATCCGGCCCCCAGCATTACGAGGTATGCTGTCGACGCCCAACTCATACGCATGAGCATTCTCCTTTCTTGTCCATTCCCTCCAGTATCGAAACCCGTCTTCAGCATTGCAACACCCTACTCCAGCGGTAAAAGGGATGTGTCGCGCGAGCGTCAAAAGATGTCAAAATTTGTCGCAAAAAGCTTTTCGTTCGACAGAGGATCCGGAGGCGACCAAAATGACGGAATGGGGCGATTGATAGGCAGGGCGGCCGTCTGGGCATCGGCGGCCGGCCTCGTTCTGGCCGGTGTTGGAACCCGGGCGGGTCGGGCGGAAGGGGAGTCTTCCCCGACGCACGCTTTTTACAAGGATGTTGGAGTCTTCGCCGACTGGTGTCGCGGTCAAGGGCTTCTCCCCGAAGCGCGGCGCTCCTATGCCTATCTGTTGGAAGTTTCTCGAAGAGGAGAAGGGCTCGATTCCCTGGGCGGTTTGGCCGAAACGGGACTGAAAAAGCTTCTTGACGATCCCTTCGTACAACCTGCCCCGGGCGCTCGAGGAATGTATCGACAGAAAGTCCTGGATCTCGTGACTGTTGCCGCCGGGCGCTATGCGTCCCAAGCGGAGCGCCTGCGCGCGGCCGGAACCTTGGAGAAAGCCGAAGAAGCAGTCCGAATTGCCTTGGCGATCTACGAAGACTGCCCGCCGGCGCGCGCCTGGAAGGGGGAGGAGCGTGTGGAGGGGTTCGGGTGGCTGCCGCGCGAGGAGGCCCGCGCGCTCGCGGCCAGGACCGTGGATTTGGCGCGCCTTCCGCCCCCCTCGGCCTGGGCGGCCCTGGATGCGTCGCACCGCCAATGGGCCGACGCCTGGGTGGTGCGTACGCCGCATTATGCGATTCGGAGCAATAAACCTCTCGCCGAGATCGTCGCGCGCGCCAAGCTCTGTGAAATGTTCCATACGGCGTTCTTTGATCTGGCGCGGGGGGCGTGTGCCAAGCCTTCCGAACGTCTCGGGATCTATTGGCTGGCGGACCAGGCCGACTACGACCGGTACCTGGCCGCCGCCATGAAGGACAGCAAGTTCTCGGCGCATCAGATCGCGGGATTCTACGATCACGCCAGCCGCATTTGCCTTGTGCAGTCTCGGCCGTCGGCTGAGGCGCCGCCCGGCGGCGCCGTTTCCCCGGAGGCCGGCACGATGCTCCACGAGTGCGTACACCAGATTCTGCACCTGGCCCACGCCGGCTCTTTCCCGACGCAGCTTCCCTTCATCCAGGCTCACCCCAACGAACAGGTCCATTTCTGGGCGGTGGAGGGGATCGCTTGCCTTTTCGAGGCGAGCCGCCTCGAGGGGGGAAAGCTCCACCTGAACCGACAGGGGGCGCGCTACGCGGACCTGGGGCGCCACTATGCGTCGGGATGGCGTCCCGACCTGGCGCGGTGGATGGCGATGGGGCAGACCCGCTTCATGGAGGAGACCTCGGCCGCCGCCAATTACCGGATGGCGGCAGGCTTTGCGCATTTCCTGGTGCATTGCGCCGACGGGCGAAAATATCGTCAGAAGATGTTCCGCCTGCTTTCCGCTTGCTATGCGGGGGAAGCTGGGCTCGAGACGTTTCAGGAGATTTTTCAGATGCGTTTCGATCTCCTGGCAGCCGAGTTCGAGCGATACGTGCGCGAGACCTGGCCCGTGACGAAGAAAGAAGAAGGCGAGTGAGTCTGAATCCCGTCGCGGGGGGGGCAGGCGGCGCGGGTCTCCCTGCCGAGCCATTTGTCGCGGGCGAGATCCTGCACACCCAAGTCATAGCGTCCCTGGGGAATCGGCGCTACCAGGTTGCGATTGCGGGACGGCTGCTCGAGGCGGTCTCAAGCGTTCCCCTGTTTTTAGGGGAGGAAGTGGCGGCGCGTGTGCGCCACGCGGGGCCGCCGCTTCTCTTGGAACTTAAAGTCGCTTCCGACGCCGCGTCTGGTCAGGCAGCTCCAGGCCGCGAGGGAGCGTATGCCGTTCTTCGAACTCCGGGCGCCGGAGGGGGAGGCGAGGGGGGTGCTTCTTCCGCCGCTCTCCCGGTGCTCCTGCGCCAATCCTTGGAGGCGCTTCTGTCGTCTCTTCCCGAGGCCCAGCGGGCTCTTTTGGCACAGGCGATGGCAATCGGCGAACCGTTTGCGCCGGCCCGGTTCAGGACGTTGCTCGAGGAGATGGCGCAGGCACTCTTAGGCGCAGATCGGGAACTCGTGCGGATCGGCCGGTGGATCGACACCTTGGCAAAGCAGACTGGACGGAATCCGGTCCCTCTTGGGGCCTCCTCTTTTCCGACGCCGGAGGAGGCGGAAGTCTTGAATACGGATCCCGAAGGCGCTGCCGCAAGGGCGTGGCGCGCTCGGCAGTCGCCCGCGCGCTTGGCGGAGCTCTTGGCGCATCTGGCGGTCCGGGAAGAGTCGGAGCTGTCGGGGAGGTCTTGGACGAAGCCCCTGCGGGAGGCGGTTCGCCAACTCGATCAGGCGATTCCGCGGGGGCCTTCGGCGCTCATTCCCTTCTGGACGGATGCGGGAAAGGGGGTGCTCCGGGTCAACCGGCGTACGGGTGATCCGGAGAGCGAGGCGCGCCGGCAACATCAGAAGCTTCCGCAGAGCGTGGGAATCTTCCTGGAGATGAGCTGGCTCGGGGCCGTGGCGGTTCTGGTGTCGGGGGACGGCGCGTCGCGTGCGGCGTCGGTGTCGTTCACGGCGGATCGTCCGCAGACGGTCGAGCGCCTGCGCGCGGCCTCGCAGGAGCTCGCCGATGCGCTGGTTGCCGCCGGATGGGCGGATGCCGCGATCGAGGTGTCTCTTGGGAAGCGTCCTGCCGCCGAGGTGTTTTTTACACAAGAACCGGGCTCCGGCTCGGTGGACCTGATCGCATGAGCGTCAAGCGGCAGGTCGCCGTCGCGCTGCGCTATGACCCGGTTCGGATGCCCTCGCCCCAGGTCGCGGCCAAAGGGAAAGGGGAGACGGCCCGGCGCATCGAGGAGACTGCCCGCGCGCACGGCGTCCCCGTGAAGGAAGACGCTGACCTGGCGCAGGTTCTCGTGAGCCTCGATCTGGGGAGCTTTATCCCTGAGTCGCTCTACAAGGCCGTGGCGGAGATCTTGGCGTTCGTCTATCGCCTGAACGCCAGATCGATTTTCTAATATTGCGCATTCTGTGATGTTTGAGATCCGCCCAGACATGCTTTGGCGTGACCACGAGTTTCCCCAGTTCATAGGTGGATTCTGCAAGGTGCGAGCGTTCCGAAGAGGGCACGCAGTCCCCAGATGAGCCGGTAGTATTCGTGGCGGCAT
>SBBH01000248.1 GCA_005239795.1 Planctomycetales bacterium | reverse complement strand
GAAATTGATCGTCCGGTAATCGGACCATGTCAACCGGATCGTGAGCGGCGTCATCGATTTTGCCAAGCCTCTGCGTCTGCAGGAGCGCCCCTTCGATCTGAAGGCGCTTCTGACGGAGACGGTGGAGATGGCGCGCCTGCGCTTCGCCGAGGTCGGCGGGGAGTCGACATGGGAGATCACGATCGACGCCCCTTCGGGGATGACGCTCACGGGGGACCCCGATCTCCTGAGCCAAGCCTTCATGAACTTGGCGCACAACGCCCTGCAGGCGATGGAGTTCGGCGGGGGGAAACTCCGGATCGCGGCGGCTCTTGCCCCCGACCCCAATCCCAATCAGGAAAGGCCCGGCATCGCGGTCGTCTTTGCAGACACGGGGCCCGGGATCCGCCCTGAACACTTGGGGTTGATTTTCGATCCTTTTTTCACGACGAAGGCGCAAGGGACCGGGCTGGGGCTGGCGGTGTCCCAGCGGATCGCGCAGGCTCATGGGGGGGGGATCCGCGCCGAAAGCGAGATCGGGAAAGGGACCCGGATGGTATTCTGGCTGCCGGCAAGAGCGACGAAAACGGAAGCCGCGGAGGCGCAGAGACGCTGAATGAATGAAAATGAGATGACGGAACGGATTATTGGTTGCGCGATTGACGTTCACCGTGTACTCGGACCAGGATTGTTGGAGTCAATGTACGAAGAATGTATGGTAGTTGAGCTTCAACTGAGAGGTCTCCCTTATGAACGGCAAAAGTCTGTCCCGGTCGTTTACAAGGGTCATGTCGTGGCGGGAAATTTTAGAATCGATCTGTTGGCGGGAAAATTGGTCGTGGTGGAGTTGAAAACTGTGGATGCACTTTTGCCGGTACACGAGGCTCAGTTGTTGACGTATCTGCGATTGACCGATTGTCGGGTCGGACTGTTGTTCAACTTCAACGTGCCTGTGTTGAAGGATGGGATTCGGCGTATGGTCAACAACTTCGACGACTCCGCGTCTTTGCGTCTCCGCGGTGAAGGAAGCGAGGGCTGAACAACGGGAAAGGGACGGATCCTGATTGTGGACGACGACGCGTCGCTCCGCGAAACGCTCGAGATCCTCCTGACCCGCGCGGGACATGCCGTCACCGCGGCCGGGAGCGCCCAGGAAGCGCTTGAGATCGCCTCCGAGAAGGAGTTCGACGCGGCCCTCTTAGACGTCCGGATGCCCGGCTCCGGCTTGGACGGCATCGCGCTCCTGGCCCGGATCTGCAAGCGTTTTCCCGCGACGGTGCCGATCGTCATGACGGCCTATTCCACCTGGGCGCAGGCGGTCGAGGCGATGCGCCTGGGGGCGTTCGACTACGTCCGGAAGCCCTTCGACAACGACGACATCCTGGCGACGATCGACCGGGCGCTTCGCCTTGCGCGCGCCCAAGGGGAGGCTTCGGCCAGGGAATCGGTCGAACGGACGATCTTCGGCCGCTCCCCGGCGATCCAGGAACTGCACGCCCTCATCGCGCGCGTCGCCCCCACCGACAGCACCGTCCTCATCCAGGGGGAAAGCGGCACGGGGAAAGAGCTCGTCGCGCGCGCCCTGCATGCCGGATCGCCCCGCGCCCAGGAGCCGTTCATCACTGTCAACTGCGCGGCGTTCCCGGAGACGCTCCTGGAAAGCGAGATGTTTGGCCATATCAAGGGGGCGTTCACGGGGGCTGTGGCCGACAAGCCGGGCCTTCTCGAGGCCGCCGACAAAGGGACTTTCTTTCTGGACGAAATAAGCGAAATGTCGCCGGCCCTGCAGGTCAAACTCCTCCGGATGCTCGAGGAGCGGGAGTACACCCCGGTCGGCGCCGTCAAGCCCCGCAAGGCGGATGTCCGGTTCATCGCCGCCACCAATCGGCGCCTGGAGGAGGATGTGAAGTCCGGCCGGTTCCGGGAGGATCTCTACTACCGCCTGAATGTCATTCCGATGCGCCTGCCTCCCTTGAGGGAGCGCCGGGGGGATGTCCCGATCCTGGCCGGGCGGTTCCTGGCGGTCTACGCCCAGTCGATGCGCTCGAAGGCGAAGGGGATCTCCGAAGAGGCAATCGAGATCCTGATGCGCCACGACTGGCCCGGGAACGTCCGGGAACTCGAGAACTGCATCCAGAGGGCCGTGGCCCTGGCCGACGCCGAGACGATCGGGGTCCAGGATCTGGATGAGCGGATCGCGCGCGGAGGGGGACGGGCGGCCGGCTCGGTTTCTTCCTTGGCTGGCTTGGCGGGCGATCCCTACGACATTCCAGAGGAGGGGATCCGCCTCGACGAGAAGGTGGATGCGCTCGAGGCGGGATATATCGCCGCGGCCCTGAAGCGCACGGGGGGGAATGTCTCGCGCGCCGCGCCGCTTCTGGGGCTCACCTTCCGGGCCTTGCGGTACAAGATCAAGAAGCTGGGAATCCAGTTTTAGGTTCTGTAGCGGTCCCGTAAAATGATCTTGATTATTTTACGATTCATATTATATTAATCACGATGATCCCCCACGCCCGCCTCTATGACGCGATCCTGGCCGAGCATCTGGAAAAACATCGGCAGATGGCGTTTGTCGCCGGCCCCCGACAGGTCGGAAAAACCACCACCTGCCAGGGTCTGGGGGAGGTCTATCTGGACTGGGACAATCAGGACGACAAGCGGACCATTTTGGAGGGTCCTGCGGCGGTGGCCAAGCGATTGGGGCTCCAACGGCTTCGGGAAGCCCCTGTCGTGGCGGTTTTCGACGAGCTTCACAAGCATGGCCGGTGGAAGACCTTCTTGAAGGGATTCTTCGACACCTATGGGGAGCAGGTGAGGCTCCTGGTGACCGGGAGCTCGAGGCTCGATCTCTACCGCCGGGGGGGAGACAGCCTCATGGGGCGCTATTTCCTCTTTCGGATGCATCCCTTGAGCGTGGCCGAGGTGATCCGGCAAGGGCTGCCGGAGGAGCCGATCCAGTCCCCCGCGTCCCTTCCAGAGGCGAAATTTTCCGCCCTCTGGGAGCATGGCGGGTATCCCGAGCCCTTCTTCAAGCGCGATGGGCGGTTCACGCGCCGGTGGCTTTCCATGCGACAAGCGCTTCTCTTGAAGGAGGACGTCCGCGATCTCACGCGCATCCAGGACCTGGGCCAGATGGAGATGATGGGGATCCTCCTCTCCGAGCGCTCGGGGCAACAGGTGATCTACAGCAACCTGGCCCAGGCGGTCCGGGTGTCGGTCGACACCGCCCGCCGCTGGGTGAATGCCCTTTGCTCCTTGCATGTGGGTTTCCTGGTCCGGCCGTGGTTCGTCAATGTCGCGCGCTCCCTGCGCAAGGAGCCGAAATGGTTCCTGAGAGACTGGTCGGGGATCGTGGATCCGGGGGCCCGCGCGGAGACCTTCGTGGCCTGTCATCTCCTGAAGGCGGTGGAGGGGTGGACGGACCTGGGGTTGGGAGCGTTCGAGCTCCGATATCTTCGCGATCTCCAGAAGAATGAAGCGGATTTTTTAATCGTCCGCGACAGGAAGCCGTGGTTCCTGGTGGAAGTCAAATCCCGGGAGACGGTGCTGAGTCCAGCCCTGGGATATTTTCAGCGTCAGACGCGCGCCCCGCACGCCTTTCAAGTTGTTCTCGAGATGGATTATGTGGAGACCGATTGCTTCCGGCGCCGGGAACCTGTGGTTGTTCCCGCCAGGACGTTTCTGTCACAACTTCTGTGACAAAAAACGTCACACTGACTTTTTGGGAGACGAAATTTTTGTCGTTTCTCTGTTTGACGGTTGTTGGCAGAGATATAGGATGACTTCTGTTGGCTGGCACGCATGTTGCGTTGTCATCCCACGTAAACGGGTTCAAACAGGATTTCAAGTCGACGTGGACGTGGAAAGGAATTGAAAGGAGGAGGTTATGAAGACGGGGAAGAAGGGGTTTACATTGATCGAGCTGATGATCGTCCTGGCGATCATCGCGATTACGGCGACGCTGGTGATTTCGAACCTCGCCTCGTCCAGGAAATCAGGGAATGAGACCTCTTCGATTAAGGGAATTTTTGCCTGTCGGGAGGCGCAGGGGATGTTCAAGAAATCAGGGCAGGGAGAGGCGCGCGCGGGAGATGCTGACGCTGACGGGAGCTCTCAGGAATACTGCTTGGGGCCGTCGCTCGCTAACTTCCTGGATGGCGCCGGCCAGCCGTTGGTTCCGATGGTGAATGTCCAGCCTTATCACGGTTACAACTACGGGATCGACAACTCGAACTCTAGCGCTGATAACGATCCGGAGGTCGCGGGGTTCGCCTCGAACGGTCCTGTGGCACTGGGGATCGACGGGGATCGCGACTTCGCGGGCGATACCGTCACTGGGATCTGTTGGGGGCTGACCACGGCTGGCGGCGCGACAGCGAACACGCCCAATACCATGGTCGTCGCGGCGTGGGCCGTTGCTGGTGTCGCGAACCCTGGCCCCGGTGGTAGCTGGACGACCGTCCAAGAATAGCCTGTCATCAGATCGACTCCCTCCCCCGCGGGCGACCCCCACGGGGGAGTCTTTTTTTTGTCTTTTTGTCTGGCGGCCTCGCTTGGCGTAGACTCCCGACCGATGGCGGCCTGGCGGCAGTTTCTGGCTGTCCTTTATGACGCGCTCCTCGAGCACCGGGATCGCAAGATCAATTATTTTCTGCTCGCCTTGACCGCCTTCACGGTCCTGACACTCGCGAGCCTGGAGTTCGGTGTCGCCACGCCTCGGGAGACGGTCAACGCGTGGTGCACGATCCTCCCGTCGGTGGGGACGTCGTACCTTCCCGGTTTTTATCTGCCGCACCCCGCGATGCCATCGGCGGGGCCGGTCCGGTCCTGTCCTTTAAGCGGCGGGGGGGAGCAGTGGTCGTTTTCCCTGCGCTATACCTACCCCCAGGCGATCGGTTGGGCGATGGAGATGTGGGCGGCTTCCGACCGCGGGCGCGACCTGAAGGCCGCCGAACAGGTGGCCCGGCGCCATTTCAACCATCTTCTCGTCCATCGCGCGATCGACGTCTTGGGGCAGGCGAAGGCGCGCTTTCCCGACACGGCCGGCGCCACGCAGGAGGTGATCGATCGGCTGGCGCCGCTTGCCGAGCATTGGGTCGCCGCCGACAAACCGGCTGTCCCGACCGCTCCCGCCGACGAGGAGCATTACCTCGCCGAGCGGTGGGAGTCATTCGGGTTCGCCGGGGCGCAGGCGTCCCGGACGGGAGAGGGGATGTTCGATCTTTCGTTTACCGTCCCGCGCCCCCTCGAGGCGGTCCACGTAAAGTCGGTCCGCGTCCTGTGGCTCTATACCTTCGACGTGCGGGAGGATTTCAGCTACGCCCGTGTCCTGGGAGCGATCCGGGCGGGGCTCGTGCGCGGCACGGCGGGGACGGACCACTTTTTCTACATGGGGTTTGGGGTGCTGGCGGCCCTGTTCGTCACGGGGGGGAGCCTTTCGGCGGTGCTCGCCCGGGGGGCGGTGGAGCTCACGATCGCCAAGCCTCTTTCCCGCACCCTTTTTCTCCTGTCTCGCTACGCAAGCGCTGTTCTTTTCGTGCTGTGCCACGCCGCGCTCTTTTTCGGGGGGACAGGGCTGGCCCTGTGGGCCAACACGGGATTCTGGGACGGGCGGTTCCTCGCAGCAGGGATCGCGCTCGCCGCGGGGATTTTCGCGGTGATCTACGCCGTCTCGGTGCTCGTCGCGGTGCTGGCCCGGAGCGCCGCCTTCGTCCCCATCTTTTCGATGGGGATACTTCTGGTGTGTGGCCAGCTGGCGGAGCTTTACCGGTTCGGCCTCCTGACCTTGAGGGAGGACATCCCGCTTTTCCTGCAGAGGGGCGCCAAAATCCTCTATTGGATTCTGCCGAAGACCGTGGACCTCCTGGGGCACGGGACCTCCATGATGGTCTCCCCCGGCATGAGCGAGAAACTGGTGAAGAAGCTCGATCTGGTCCCGATGGTCCTCTCGATCTCGGCGCCGGCGGCCCTTGCGACAACCGCGGCGTTTGTCGCCGCGGTGCTGGGGCTGGCCTGCTGGCTCTTTTCGAGGAAGGAGCCATGAAGCTCGTCACTCGCCGTGCGGAGTTCGTTGCCTGCGGCTTTTTTATTTTGTGTGCTGTTTTTTGTTGTTTTGCTGAATTGGGATTTGGGGTTTGGGATTTCCTTTGGATTTTGGATTTGGGATTTGGGATTTCCTCATGAGCGTCGTCGACGTCAGGAACCTGGTCAAGGTCTACCGCGCCCCGTTCTGGAAAGGGGGCGGTAGGATCGAGGCCTTAAAAGGCGTGAGCCTCGCGGTCGAGCCCGGCGAGATTTTCGGGCTTTTAGGCCCCAACGGCGCTGGGAAGAGTACGCTCGTAAAGATCCTGCTGGGGATTGCGCGCGCCACATCGGGGCAGGCGTTTTTGGGCGGCCGCTCTCCCCGGGACCCGAAAAGCCGCCGGGAGGTCGGCTATCAACCAGAGGATCCGCACCTTCCCGACTACCATACGGGATCGAGCTTCCTGCGCTGCCTGTCCAGCGTGGTCGGTGGGCTGCTCTTTGGCGAGCCGGACGACCCGGCTTTCTGGGAGGACCAGTGCCGGCG
>SBBH01000127.1 GCA_005239795.1 Planctomycetales bacterium | reverse complement strand
TCCCTCCCCCTAGCGCAAGCCTCCCCAAAGCTCGATCGAAGCTAAAAAGAGCCGCCACGACGAAAAGCGTCGCGGGAAAATCCGTCGTTGCCAGGCCCGCATGCGCGAGCAGGTTCGGACTGAACGCGAAAAGGAAAAGGGCCAGCACTCCTCCCCCTCGCCCGTAGAGCGTGCGAGCCCACGCGTAGACGAGCGCCCCGAGAACAACCCCCAGCGTGACAAAAATACATCGGCTTACGAATAAAAGCTGGTCGGCATCGTTCCGGTGGTAAAGAAACTCCCAAGCGTAGACCCACACGGCGCCATGCGCGTACCCCCAAGTGTCGAAACAGCCGTCCACGTCCATCGCCAGAAAGGGGAGCGCCGCCAAAATCTTCGTAAGCGGCGGATGCATCGGCATGAGTCGATGGTCGCCCCGTGTAAGAGTCGCATAGCCGGAGCTCAAGTACACCGGTTCGTCAAAGGTGGCGCTTTTTTGGAGGGTCGCCGTCAAAACCTGGGCGGCAAAGACCGCCAGCAGAAGAACGACAAGCACTGCGTGCCGCCAGCCGATCCATGGAAAAGGAGCTGTTCCCGCCTCGCCTGTTACCGGCGTGCGGGGCTCACTCACCGAGTCTCTCTCCCCCCGGAAGCACGCGATAGGCGTTCCCCGCCTTTTCCACCCGGTAGGCCGTCTGGAGCCAAGGAAACGCCTCGTAATGGGAGCGCATCGGCTGTCGGGTCTCACAACGAATGCTCTCAGGCGTCGCGAGAATCACCGGCCTCTTTTTCGCAAGGGCCGCGTCGATGACGCGCGCGATCTCCCGGCGGACTTCTTCCGGCGCAACCGCGCCGATGGTGTCGGTCATCCAGATCTGGGCGGCCGCTCCCCCCTCCGCCTGGCAGACGTATTTCAAGGGAGCGAAAATGGTGTAATCGGCCAGGACCAGCCCGCTAGGCCCTGCCGCTCTTAAAAGTTCTTGGCAGAACCGCAGACATCCATCGTCGCCGTGCTTTCCCGGCCAAAGCAGATACCGGCGCACGTCGCGATAAGGGATCTCGCGGTCGGTCACGAGGTAGCGGTTCGTCTCCCGCAGATACAGGCACGTTCCCCAATAGACGGCGGGAGGGAATAGGATGCCCGACACGACGAGCACCACGGCGAACCGGGCCCGGCGATGCCGCAACGCCTCAAGTCCCCAACCAATCCCCAAGGAAAACAACAGGTAGGCCAACACAAGGATGTAGAACTTCCGGTTGTAGGCGTAGCTGGAGGAGAAAAGCGTCACCACGAGAAAGAATCCCCCCAGGAGCACCCCCCAGAAGCGGTCCTGCCGGATGAGCGTCCATCCCCCCCAGATCGCCAACACGAACGCGGGGCCGGGAAACTGGAACGCCAAATATTTCACGAACGCCGCAAGTTCACGCCCCAGGAGCCCGGGAAAAAACCAGTAGTGGAAGTGGTCCCGGACCGTCTTCAAGAATGCTTCTCCACCGGACACCCCCGAAAGAACCCAAACGAGACCTCCCGCCAGGAGCGTGCCGTGCCAAATCCACCAGAGCCGCCGCAGGCGCCCCTCCAGCACCGCCGCGAATACCAGGAAGGCGACCGGTGGAAACAGGAAAAAAACCATGTGGTGTAGGGATGCCACCGCAGGAATAAGGATCACGCAGGCGGCCCGTGCTGACGTCAGCTCCTCCTTGAGGCGCCAGCAGGCCAGGAGATACAGCGCCAAGAGGAACGTCGCCAGGGTGTATGTCTCGGCCACCTCACACAAGAACCAGAACGTGTGGGAAACCCCGAAGGCGGCCGCGGCGCCCAGGGCGGACAGCCATGACAAGCCCATAAGGGCAAAAAGGCGGTAAAGAACTGCAAGAGTCAGGACCCCGAAGGCGGCCGACAACAAGTTCTGGACGAAAGCCGTGTCAAAGGGAAGCAGCGCGTCGGCCGCGATCCCGATCACGGTCCCTAGGGCGTGGTTTCCCCCGTCCAGCCACCGGACCTCCCGCGCCAGGACGAAGCTGGCCCGCCGCGCCGGCTCCCCCCACTGCACCTCGGGAGACAGGTGATACCCGTAGAAGGCTGAGAAAGCGACGACGAGCGCCAGCCTGGCGCGCCGGTGCGCCAGACTCCATCCCGGAGAAAGCGGTGCGGCGTCAGCGCCCATCGGAAACAAGATCTTTCGAGGCCGTGTACACCGCGACCCGCCCGAAACGAGCCTCAATCGACGGCTTCCCGATGCCCGCCTCGTGTAAGCCTGTCTTGTGCACGAGGTCCTCGAGAGATTCGCGCCGCTCGTTCACCAGGATGAAGAAGCGACGCGCCCCGGGAGAAAGCATGCGCGCGCGCGAAGGGGGATCTTTCTCTGGATTCAAGGCCAAGACGGCTTCCGGGAGCCCCGCACGGTGGAAAGCGTACTGCAAAGGGGCATCGAGCGGACAAACGCCGACCACACGATCCTCCGGGGCCAGACGTCCCGCCAGGAAGGAAGCCACCTCCGGAGCCTGGGGGAATTCGCTCTCGGACGCAAAAGAGCGCGCCCCCGGGTCAGAAATGCCCATCCAAAAGGCGACGGCCAAGGCCGCTGCCGCGGACAGGAGCCCCGGACGGCGGTCTGCCCCAGGGAGGCGCTCAAGAAGCGCGGAGAGCCCGGCCGCCGCCAGGAGGAGATAAACCACCAACGCATGGAGTAGAAGCCGCGGGAACGGGGCGACCGGATTCAGCGCAAAAAGCCCCGCGAACGTTCCACCGGCCGCCAGGACCAGGCGCGTCGGGCTGAAAAGAGAACGCCGATGGGTTGAAAAAGCGGCCAGAAACCCGACCCCGGACAGGATCTGGACGGGGGCTGAGACCCCTTGACCCCAGAAGGCGATGGTTTCGCGCGATTGGACCGCGAGATTTCGGAAAAACACCGACCATGGAGCAGGCTGCAACATGGG
>SBBH01000080.1 GCA_005239795.1 Planctomycetales bacterium | reverse complement strand
GCTTGATGATGCCTGTTATCGCTGAGCCGCTTTTACGTACGAACTATTTTTGGAGGCATTTCCCCTGTGAAATGTTGGAAAAGTCACCACTGAACTGGGAATACTCGAGCTTCAGAGGGGGAGGCCTCAAGCTCCCGCGCGGCGGCCTCGGCGAGCGCTGGAATTCCCGCCTCTGAAACCCAGTGCGCGAACGTGTCCGCGTCCGCGCGGGTCTCGACCTGGCGCGGCTCCAGGAACCGGCAGCAGTCCTCCTGTTCCTCGATCGAGATCGCGTAGGTGCCAATCGACTGGGCGATCCGCGTGATCTCGCGCTTCCCCAGGCCCACGAGCGGCTGGAGGACGGGCAGGGGAAGCCCCTCTGACACGGCCGCGAGGTTCGCCAGCGTCTGCGAAGCGACCTGGCCCAGGCTGTCCCCCGTCACCAGGGCCTGGAGCTTGCGCGTTTTAGCGACGCGGGCGGCCGTCTCAAGCATGAGGCGCTTGAAAAGGAGCGTCCGGTAGCCGGCGGGGCTTGAGGCGGCGATCGCCTGCTGGCTCTTCCCGATTGCCAGCTCCCCGAAGGCGCCCGGCCCCTGGATCTCGGCCAGTTTTTCGACGATCCGCCGGCTTTTGAGGACGGACTCGCGGTCGCGGGTGAAGGGGAAGCTGTGGAAATGCAGGAAGTCGACCTGGCACCCGCGCGTCATCATGAGATAGGCGGCCACGGGAGAATCGATTCCGCCGGAGAGGAGGCACAGGACGCGGCCGGCGCTTCCCACCGGCAGCCCGCCGGGGCCCTGGACCCTGGCGCTCGAGAGGATCGCCAGGCGCGAGAGGAATTCCACGTGAAGCGTGGCCTCGGGGTTTTCGAGGTCGACCGCCGCCCCCGTGGCCTTTTGCACCGCGGCGCCCAGGCGGATTTCGGCCTCGCGGGAGGTGAAGGGGAGTTTCTTGTCCTGCCGCGAGGCGCGTACGGCGAAGCTCCGGAAGGGGGAGGCGCTCATAAGCGCGAGCGCCTGCGGCGTGATCGCGTCCCAGTCGAGGGGCGTTTCCACCGCCTCCGCCGCGAACGCCACGCCGGGGAGGCGCGCCAGGCGTTCCAAGAGCTTTTGTCTGGCGCCAGCGTCATCGCCGGAGGGGGGATACAGGAGGATCCGCCCGGGGAGGCGCCGGACGCGGGCAGGGCGCCCGGCCGCTGTCGTCAGGTTCTTCTCCAGGATTTTCTCGAACCACGCCCGGTTCTTTCCCTTGAGGGCGATCTCCTCATAATGCACCACGAAGCAGAGGCGGGGGGAGGGCATCCCCCTATTAGAACATCAAACACCAGACGGCGGACATCAAGAGTGGCCAACGTCTAGAAGTGATAGGTCAGTCCGATCGAGGCCAGGATTCCGACGGGGCCTGTCGCGTGGTCGCTTGCGGAGGAGACGTCCGGCGACCGGCTGTACTCGAACTTCATGTAGCGTGCCGAGAGATCGGTCCGCAAGTTCCAGCCGCGCGCAAACGGCATCTCGCCGGTTACGCCCAGGTCAAACCCCACCGCATCGCCGAAATCGCCCGGGAAGCGGTGGGCATCCAGAATGCCGATTGCCGGGCCCGCATGAAAACGCACCAGGGCGTCCCCCGCGTCGAGGATCGGGTGCGAAAAATGGAACGCGAGGGCCTTGGCGTCCAGATCCGATCCTTGGGCGATTTCAAAGCGGACCGTCCCCATCCAGCGGGAGGAAAGATCCATGTCGATCCGCGGGGCAATCCAAAAGAGGGGGCCGTTCGAGGTTTTGTGAACCGCCGAGGCGGTTTCGGCCCGCACGCTCCAGCTTGAAAACCAGAGCCCCGCGTCCAGGCCGAACCGCAGGGGTTGGACGCCGACATTGGTGCGGACCGTCCCGGACGGCTCCGGGTCCCACCGGGGGCGCCGAAAAGTTTCCGAGGGGGCTTCCTGCACCGTCATGATGACGCATAAGAACGTGAAGATGAACCAACAGCGTTGTTTGATTTCCGATTTTGGATTTCCGGCGCGCCCCATGATTTTTTATCGGTTCGGTGTACCGGCGGGATGCGCCGTTTTTACGCCGGTCCAGAACTCTCGGGCGGCCAAGTACAGGCCCGCCGCCACCAGGAGGAGGGCGCTCGTGCCCAGGATGAGGCTGGCGAATTCCAGCACTCCGCCGAAGACAGCGCCCAGGAGGTTGGCGCCGAAGGCGCGCCGGGAATCTTGCGTTTCGACAAGAGCGTCGGCGAAAAGCCGTCCGGAGAAATAGACGGGAAGCCCGAACAGGATCCCCGCCGCGAGGACACGCCCGGCGGTCGGCAGGGCGAGGATCATTCCACGTGGAAAGAGGAAGCAGGCCGCCAGGGCCGCGAACACCCCTCCCCAGAGAAAGGCTGGCGGGATCGGGGGGCGCCAGGCCGCCGCCGCCAGCGAGACCGCCAGAACTGAGGAGAGCACGACAGGATTCACGAGCCACGTCGAGCCGAAAAAGAGGCCGCACTGGGTGAGCGCCCAGGTCTCGACGAGAAGGAATCCCGCCCCCATGAAAAAAAAGAAGCCGAAGGACTGCGACGAGCCGAGTTTTCCGCGCAGGGCCCACCCGGCGCCCGCCAGGATCGCCGCGAGAGCCGCCAGGTAGGCCGGGCTCAGCGTCCGGTTCTTATAGTAGAGCTGGGGCCAGTCGTCGGTGGGAATCCCCACGCCGTGAGCATCGCGGTAGGGAGGGGCGCCGTCCACAAAGGCCTGGCAATCGGAAACGCGCGCGCGGTCCACGCCGGGGCCGACGAGAAAGATTCTGACGGGATCCTTCATCATCACGACCGGCTTCTCCCCAGAGGCTTTCGCAAGGAGGCCGTAGAGTTTCGTCCCGATCCACGGCCGATTGATCGAGAAATAAAGGGCGAGGACCCCCTTCTTTGGATCTAAAAGCCGGTAGGCGTCCCGCAGGGCCTCGACCGTGTAGACGTAGTTGTCGAGGCGGATGTTTGAAAGCCACCCGAGGATCCGCTGGGAATCTAAGAAGCTGTAGATCACATGGGTGTAGGAGCCCTGGGACCGCCGCACGAAGGCGCGCGCGTCGGTGACATGCGCCGCGACGCGGGGGTCGTCGTAGGGGCGGTCGGCATTGCGCGTCTGAGCGAGCCGTTGGATCACCGGATCGATCTCCACCGCGTCGACATGCCGGGCTCCCGCGGCGAGGGCCGCCG
>SBBH01000205.1 GCA_005239795.1 Planctomycetales bacterium | reverse complement strand
TGAACTCGTCCGAGTGCCTCTTCCGCTTCTGGCTCATCCCTTCTCCTCCCGTCTCCTGGACCCAGATCTTGCCACAATTCTTGGCTTACCGACCTGTCCCAAAAACGGGGGGAACTTCAATCAACCACGGTCTCCCTCGGGGATGGGTAGGAAATCGTCGTAAAATGATCAACGCCGGCGAACGGGGGTTAACCGTTGCGCCTGTCGGTATCCTTCCGGGGTTCCCATGTCCACGAAAACGCCCGAACTCTCCATCCCATAGAACCTGTCCTTGACGAGAGAGGGGAAAAGATCCCGTTCCAACGAGATGGGGATCTCCTGCGGGATCTTTTGGAGAATCTTCCGGCTCAAGAGGTAAATCCCCGCGTTGATCCAGCCATCGCCCGGCTGTTTTTCCTGGAATCCCAGGATTTCTCCTGTGGGGTCGACCTCAACGCGTCCGAAGCGCTCCCCCGGGGCGCGTGCCAGGACCATGGCGGCCGCCGCGTTTCGCTCCTCGAAGAACCGCAAGAAGGCGACAAGATCCACCTCGCAGAAGGAATCGCCGTTGGCGACGAGCACGGGATCGCTTCGGATCTTGGGAGCGGCGTTTTGAACGGCGCCGCCCGTCCCCAAGGGTGTTGATTCGATGCAGGTTTCGATCTCGACGGGAAGAGACGTGCGCGCGTAATGCTGGGCGATCATCTCTCCCTGGTATCCCGCGCAGAGAACGAATCGGCGGAACCCCTGCGCCGCGGTCCACTCCACGAGGTAATCCAGAAAAGGGCGCCCGCTCACTTCGGCCATCGGTTTTGGGCGGTCGGAAACCACCTCGCGCAGGCGCTGGCCGAACCCGCCACAAAGAATGAGAACGTCGATGGAAGCAGGATCCAAGACCATTAGAGATCCACAGATTTCACAGATTGCGCAGATCGAAAGGGTCGAGAATTATTTTTTTCTCAATCTGTGTCATCTGTGAAATCTGCGGACTTTATTTAATCCTCCGCAGATTTCGCGGATTGCGCAGATCGAGGAGAGCGTGAAAGAATGAAACGAAAGTACTGAAGAGACTCGGTGCCGAAATTCAGAAGCAGACCCACTTCGTAACCCGATGCCTTCAAGTAATTTAAGATTTGCGACTCTTCCACCCCACTCAATCTCACCAGCGCCTTGATTTCGACAACAATGGAGTCGAAGCAGATGAAATCCGCGCGGTAAGCGGTGTTCAATCGCTCACCTTTGTAAGTTATCGGGAGATCAACCTCGCGGCGATGTGGTACGTCCCTAGCGGAAAACTCCCGCGCAAGGGTCTCCTGATACACGGCCTCCAGAAAGCCGCAACCCAGTTGCCGATGTACTTCCATTGCGGCGCCAATGATGGCGTAGGTTCTTGGATCTCCCGTCACAGATTGATCCACAGATTTCCCAGATTGCATAGATTGAAGTTTTGGGTAGTCTTTTTTTTCAATAATCTGCGTCATCTGTGTAATCTGCGGATTCATAATCTTCCGAGGTCCCACTTTAAAAAGGTCCCTTGAAACGGTGCGACCAACTGTAAAACTCGCGCCCGGAGAGGTTCGTCGCGGCGGAAAGCCCCAACTGCTTTTCCACAGTGCGCACCAGCGTCTCGGCGTTCGGGTAATAGAGGTTTTCCAAGGGACGCGTCGTGGGGCAGGGGACGTGCTCAAACCCGATCCGGCAGACCGGCTTTCGGAGGTTTCCCCAGCAGGCCTGGGAGATCTGGGCGGCCAGCTCCGCGCTGAAGCCGCAGTAGACCCAATCGGTGTCCGCGACGATCACGTGCCTTGTGCGGCGCGCGGACTCGAAGATCGGTTCCATATTGAGAGGCGCGATCGTGCGGGCGTCGATCACCTCGACCGAGACGCCTGTCTCCTTTAGGATCGAGGCGGCCATCAACGCTTCCACCGTCATCCAGGAGGTGGCGACGATCGTGAGATCCTTTCCGGGCCGTATCACGGAGGGCTCGCCGATCGGCACGGTGTAGTCCCCCTCGGGGACCTCGTCGACCGCCTCGTACAACCAGCGGTGCTCGAGGCAGATCACGGGGTCGTCGTCCCGGATCGCGGAGATCAGCATCCCCTTCATGTCATGCGGGGTGGTCGGCATGATTACCTTCAAGCCCGGGAAATGGGCGAAGATCGACTGCATGCTTTTGCTGTGCTGAGAGGCCTGCCCCCAGCCCCGTCCGATCACCGCCCGGATCACGAGCGGCGCGGAGAAATTCCCCCCCGTGATGTAGCGGTAGGTTGAGATCATGTTGGCGATCTGGTTCATCCCCAAGAGCATGAAATCGACGCGGATGTGGACCAAGACCGGCCGCAGCCCGTTCAGCGCCGCCCCCAGCGCGATCCCTGTCAGGGCGTCTTCCGAAAGAGGAGTTCCGAAAACCCGTTCCGGGCCGAACTCCTCGATGAGACCTGTCGTGCTTCCGAAGATCCGCTTGTGGTCCGGGACGTCCAGGCCATAGACGATGACGGAGGGGTCTCGGCGCATCGAGATCGCCAGGGCCTCCGCAATGGCCGACTTGTAAGGAAGCTCCCGGCGGACGGCTGTGGCGGAGCCGCTCATGCGAAGACGTCCCTGTGGATCTCTTCTGCTGTCGGGAAGGGGGATCTTTCCGCCAGATCGATGCTCTTGGCGATCTGCGCGTCGATCGAGCGCTCGAGACGCGCGATCTCCGGCTCCGGTTTCTTGCACGCCAAAAGCTTCCGTTGCATCAGTACCGGGTCGACGGCCTTCCACCGCTCAAACTCCGATTCCGACCGGTAACCGAACTTGAAGTCCGGGGAGATCCCGACATGTTCCAGATATCGATAGCACTTGAGGTGCAGGAAGATGGGCCGATGCGATTCTTCCGCCTGGGCGCGGGCCCGAGAAACCAGGGCGTGGATCTCCTCGGCCACCGTGCTTTCGCTTGAGAACACCTCACAAGGGTACTGTCGGGCGATGTCGGTGATGGCGTCGTAGGCATGGCGGTCCTTAGCATGGCTGTGGATCGCCAGGCCGTTGTCCTCGCAGACGAAGATCACCTTGAGGCGCTTGAGGCAGGCGATGTTCAGGCTTTCATAGAAGACCCCTTCGTCGATCGCTCCATCTCCCAGGAAAACGGCGACCCAGTTGGCGCGCCCCCGGATCCGGTTGGCCAGGGCCGCGCCCACCCCCACGGGGATATAGGTGCCGACGACGGCTGAGCTTCCCAGATACCCATGCTCCTTGGAGGCCAGATGCATGGATCCCGCCTTCCCTTTGGCGATGCCCGTCACGCGGCCGTAAAGTTCCGCGAAGAACCGGTCTGTCTCGAGCGTCCGGGAGAGGTAGATGCCATGCGACCGGTAGGATCCGACGATTTGATCTTCCGGCGTCAGGGCATAGCAGACCCCGGCTGAAACCGCCTCCTGGCCGATCGAGAGATGCACGGGCGTCTTCATCTCATCTCCCGTGTAACGCTCGATGATCGCCTCCTCGGCCTTGCGGATGAGATACACGCGCCGGTAGAGCTCCTCGGTTAGATCGGACATAAGCCGCGAATTATATTGTCGCGGGATCACGAAAATCCATCCGAACAAGCCAAGATAGATCCGCAGATTACACAGATGAAAAGAGGATCTCCGACCATTCCCATCTGCGCAATCTGCGGATAAACCTGTGATGGGGGATTCAACTATACTCGTTTCCACCATGAACGAACCGGATGCGGAGGCAGTCGTCATCGGCGGGGGAGTGGTCGGGTGCGCGGTCGCCTGGGAGCTGGCCCAATTCCTCTCCCCTGTTTTTCTCCTGGAGAGACTGCCGCGCTTGGGCGAAGGGAACAGCACCCGGAACAGCGGTGTCATCCATTCCGGCATCTACTACCCGACCGGGACGCTCAAAGCCGAGACTTGCGTGGAAGGGAATGAAAGGCTCGTCGCTTACTGCGTCGAGAATGGCGTCCCACACAAAAAATGCGGAAAAATGATCGCGGCCATCGATCCGGAAGAAATTCCGGAGCTTGAACGGCTGGCCAAGCGGGGGGAGGCCAACGGCGTCTCCGGGATTCGGATGCTCACTTCTGAAGAGGCGCGCCGGAAGGAGCCGGAGGCGGCAGTCGTGGGCGCCCTCTGGCTTCCCACCACGGGGATCCTGGATCCGGCGGAGCTGGTCCGGTCACTCGCGCACAGGGCGCAGGCGGCCGGAGCGGAGCTTTTGACATCCGCCGAGGTCGTTGGCATCTTGCCGGAAGGGGGGCCTGGGAATTTAATCCGGATCGATTCTTCCCGGGGGCCCTTGCTTTCCCGGTTCGTGGTGAATGCCGCCGGCGTCTTCGCCGACCGCGTCGCCCGTCTCGCCGGGAATGACGCTTATCGAATCCACCCCTGCCGGGGGGAATATTGCGAGGTGATCCCCGATCGGCAGGATCTGGTGCGGGGTCTTCTTTATCCCGCCCCGCATGCCGGGCCGGGGCTCGGCGTCCATTTCACAAGGACCGTGGCCGGCGGTCTCCTGGTGGGGCCCAATGCACGCTATCTCGAAGGACCGGAGGATTACGAGGGGAATCCAACGCCGGTGGCCGCTTTTTGGGAAGCCGGACGCAAGCTCGTCCCGGCCTTGCGCCAGGAAGATCTCCGGCCGGGATACTCTGGAATCCGCGCGAAGCTGGCCCCTCCGGAGGACCCCGCCTTCCGGGATTTCGTCTTGGAAATGGACCCGCGTCTCCCGGGCCTCGTGCACCTGATGGGGATCGAGTCCCCGGGGCTTACCGCTTCGCTTTCGCTTGCGCGGCGTGTCGCTTCACTCGTGCACCAGCAGCAATAGCTTGCGTTTGGCGCGCGTAGTCGTGCAGAACTTCCAGGAAATAGTCGAGATCCGTGCGACGCAGGTATTGGTGGCATCCCACGTGGAGGCCGTTTTTCCCCACGTATTCGGCCTCGGGGAAAGCTCCTTCCCGGTATCCCAGAAACCGGAAGCATTTGTGCTGGGTCGGGAGGGAGGCGAAGAGGGTTTTGACCTGCATCCCCTTTTCCTCGAGATGCCGGTACAGCTTCCAGTAGTCGATCCCGGCCTTCTCGCGAATCACCAGCGGGAAGGCATGAGGGGAAATCACTTCGTAAGGTTCCTCGTTCAGGAAGTAAAAGCGGTCGGAGAGGTCCCGCACGCCAGCGAGAAGATATTGAAGGTTTTCCTTGCGCTTGGCGAAGATCCTCTGGAAATTTTCAATCCCTTCCACGCCGACCGCAGCCTCCAAATCGTTCATTTTGGCGTTGATCCCGAAGCGGTCGAATTGGAAGAAAATGGTCCCGTCGGGGCGTCCGTGGGAACGGACAGATCTTAGGATCTTCGCGAACTCGGGGTCGTTTGTCGTGACCATCCCCCCCTCTCCGGAGCAGATGATGTGCGCCGCGTAGAAGCTGAAGGCGCCGGAGCGCCCGATCCCGCCGACATATTTCCCCTTGTACCGGCCGCCATGCGCCTCGCAAGCGTCCTCGAGGACGATGAGTTTTCGGCGTTTCGCGATATCCAGGATTGGGTCCATGTCGCAGGGCTTCCCCATCGTGTGGACCACCTGGATGGCGCGGGTGCGCTTCGTGATCGTTTTCTCTATTTTTTCGGGATCGATGTTCAAGGTGTCGCGCTGGATGTCTACGAAGACGGGCCTGAAGCCCGCGGCCAGGACGGAGTTCGCGGTCGCCACGAAAGAGAGTGCCGGGACGATCACCTCGTCGCCCCAGTCCGCGCCGTACTCGTGCAGGGCCGCCACCTGTGTGATGCAGGCCGACGTGCCGCTCGCCACCGACACGGCCTCGGCAAAGCCGAAGGTCTTCCGGAATTTCTGCTCGAAGAGCTTGACGTTAGGGCCCCCGGAGACCCAGTTGCGCGCGAGGGAGGCTTTCAGTAGTTTCCTGGCACGCGGCCCGATCTCGATATGCCCGAAGGTGTAGCCCGCCCGAACAGATTTTTTCATTTCCAGTTCTCCTGCCAGTCCGGCTTGTAGAAGACCACCTGGCTCCCCGTATCCTCGAACCGGAAGGGGACGTGCAACAGGTTCTTAAGTTTTTCCCGGATTGCGGGGTGGGTCTCGGGAGGCGCCAAGAAAAGCAAGAACCCTCCTCC
>SBBH01000160.1 GCA_005239795.1 Planctomycetales bacterium | reverse complement strand
GCCCGCCGCCGCGTGAAGGTCGAGCGGGCCCGCCGGAGAGCGCGCGGCGGTCGCCGATCCGGATCTCGACTCCTTCTTCCGGGCGCACGAATCGCTCCTGAAGGCGGCGGGGATTCTTAAGTGTCACGAGGATGAGAAGGCCCTCCACGATGGATGGCTCTGCCGATTTGCGTTCGCAGGAGGCGTGCGGGGGGAGTTCGTCGTCGAACGAAAATCGCTCTTAGCCAAGCGATCGAGAAAAGTTGTCGTCCCCCTGGTGGACAAGACCGGAGGGCAACTGCGGTTCGTGATGAGCTTCGCTTCCAGGCACGAGAAGGGGGCATGAAGCCGCCGCGCTCTCTCTTCGGGAGGTTGGGAGGAAGGGGAGAGGGGGAAGCGAGCGGAAAACGGCTCGCCGGCAAGGTGGCGCTCGTCACCGGCGCGGGGAGCGGCCTGGGGCGCGCCATCGCGGAACGCTTCGCCCGGGAAGGAGCGGCGCTCGCCCTCTTGGGACGGCGCGCCAAGCGATTGCGCCGGACCTTGCGCCTTGTCGAGGCCCTCGGCGCCGAAGGGATCGTTGTCGCGGGAGATGTTCGCCGCGAAGCGGATTGTCTGCGCGCCGTGCGGCGGGTCCTCAAAGCTTTCGGGGGGCTTGACATCCTCGTCAACAGCGCCGGCGTTTTCGGCATGGGGGGATTGGACACGCCCCTCTCGGAATGGGACCGGATCCAGGAGTCGAACCTCCGCGCGGTGTTTCTGATGACGCGCGCGGCGGCGCCGCATTTGAAGGAACGCGCCGGCTCGGCGATCGTGAATCTCTCTTCCACCGCCGGCGGCGTGCGCCCCTTCTCGAGCGTGATGCCCTACTGCGTCAGCAAGGCCGCCCTCGAGATGTTCACGAAATGCACAGCTCTCGAACTCGCCCCCGCCGGCGTGCGCGTCAATGCCATCGCCCCTGGGGTCGTCCCCACGGAGCTCCACCGCGCCGGCGGGATGTCCGAGAAGGAGTACCGGGCGTTTTTGGCGCGCTCGGCGACCCTGCACCCGCTGGGATTTAACGGCTCCCCTGAGGACATCGCCGAAGCGGCGCTCTACCTGGCGGGTCCCGCTTCTCGATGGGTCACGGGAACGACGATGGTCTTGGACGGCGGGCGCACGCTCGTCTCGCCGCGATAGGGAGTGCTGAGAGCTGAGCCCTGAGTAGGAAAAGACTCCGGATTTCTATGTTCGTGGTTCGTTTACCCATCGGATAAACATTGACGGCTCGCTAGGTTCTGTCCTGGTTTCTCCGCTACAATTCTTCTGTGCGCCTAAGCCTGACCCACGAGGGGATCGTCTACACCTACCAGGTCAAGAAGGAGATCACGACTCTCGGGCGCGATCCGGGGTGCGACATCGCGCTTCCCACCGGGACGGTTTCCAGGTTTCACGCGCAGCTCCGGCGCGAGGGAGATGACCTCGTGCTCAAGGATCTGGGAAGCCGCAACGGCGTCTTCGTCAACGGCGCGCGCGTGCGGGAAGCGCGCTTGCGCTCTGGCGACGAGATCCGACTGGGAAAGATTGCGGTGCGTTTTCAAAAGGAGGAACCGCCCGCCGTCCCAGCAGGATTTTCCCGGCGGGAGCCCGAGCCGCCTGAGCTGGAAGGGACTCTCAAGGTTGGATCCCCGGCTCCTGGAGGAGACAACCCCACTCCGGTCGATCTGGCGTTTTCGCCGCAGGATCTCGAAGGGGCCGCGCCGCCGGAGGCGCCTCGAGTCTCGCCGTCCGGGGTGCGCCCCCCGGCGTCCGCCGGGCTCAGGGTGTGGCTGGGCGAGCACTGGAAGCCGCTCGCCATCGCCTTCGTTATTCTCGATGCCGCGCTTCTCGGAGGATATTTTTGGGTGAAAGGCCGCCGGGCGCCCCCTCCGTCCGCTCCCGTTTCGGACAAGGACCGCCAGCAGGCGCTCGAAGATGCCGCGGTTCTCATGGAGCGGGCTCGGGTCGCCCTCCCGCGCGACGCGGTCGAGGCGAAGCGCCTGTGGATCCAGGCCCGTGCCCAACTCTCGCGCCTCAAGGATCAGGGCCAGGACCGGGTGACGTCGCGCCTCGGCGCGATCCTCGACGTGTGGGAGCCGGTGGTTCCCAGTTACGACAACTTTCCCTGGGACAGTTTCAAGCGGATTCTGGAAATCCTGGACAATCTCGAGCAGGACCGCAAGGCCCCGGCGCGCGTGCAGGATATTGCGCGGGGGTGGGCCGACTGGCTCAAGTATGAGACCCTGGCGCGCGAGAATCTTTTGAAAATCGACCCCCTCATGGCGCCCGAGGCGGATCTCGCGCAGTGGCTCGAGGCGCATGGGCGCCTCCTCAAGGCCGACCCGAAGAGCCTCACCTGGCCTGTCTACGAGAGGCGCCTGCCGGATCTCAAGCGTCGCATCGGCGAGGCGTATGTCGCCCAAGCCCGGAAGGCGTTCGCCAAGGGACATTGGGAGGAGGCCCAGGGCGCCTTGGAAGAGGCGTCGCGGTGGGGAAGCGATCTTGCCGGGGCGCTCGCGGCCGAGGTCGCAGGGGAGCAGGCGGCCGAGGCGGATCTGGCTGCCGCCCGGCAGGCGCTCGAGGGAGGAGATGACGCGGAAGCCGAGGCTCGGGTCCGCCGCATCGGAGAGAGGTCGCGCTTCGCCCCCGAGGCCCAGCCGATCCTGGCGGAGATCTCCCGGCGTAAGGCGCGCCGCGAAATTCTCCAATGCTTTGATTCCGGCGACGCTGCCGAAGCCTTGAAGCGGTTGTTCCACGGTCCGATCGACGATCCGGCCCTGGTCCAGCTTGTGAGGAAGGTCGATGCCGCCTGGAAGGCGGCCGAGGAGGCCGAGCGAAAGCTCGACTTCGACGAGGCGATCCTGAAGGCGGGGGAGATTCTAAATCTCCTGTCGGACGCCGCCTTTGAAGGGAATGTCTATCGCCAGAAGGCGCAGGGGATGCGCGAGGCTTGGCAGGAGCCGGCCGTGCGCGCGAAGCGCTTGTATGATGAGGGGTGCACGCGGGAGGCGGCCGGTGATATTCCAGGGGCCTTCTCCTGGTGGAATCGTGCGCGCCAGGCGGATCCGGAAGGGAACTGGGCAAGAAGGGAGCGCGAAACCTACGATCTGCGCGCTCGGCGGCTCCTCAATGACGCGATCCAGAGCGAGAGTTCAGGGGACAAGGCCGCGGCCCGCAAGCTTCTGGACCAGCTTCTCTTGATCGCCGAACCGGGCTCTTACGCGGAAGAACAGGCCCGAAAGAGGCTGGCCAAACTTCAGTAGGATTCGCGCAAAAACCGCGCGGCGCCTTAGAGCGCGATTTTTTTCCAACGTTCGCGCGCCAGAAGACGGAGGTAGAGCGCCGTGCGGACGGTCCAATCCAGCACCGTTGCCGTCCAGACCCCAGCGAGCCCCCAACCCAGCGAGAGTCCCAGGCCGTAGGAAAGAGGTACACGCAGGAGCCAGCCGCCTACAAGCGACACCCAGAGGGGACCCTTCGTCTCGCCAGCGCCGCGCAGGCCCCCGTAGAGCGCCATCGCGGCGGCGATGAGGGGGATCTCCAGCGCCGCCAGGCGCAGGCAGACGGCGCTCGCCGTGATCGTCTCGTTTCGGACCAGGAGATCCTGAGGCGTTCCGGGGACCTCGAGAAACATCCCGGCGAGGATCTCCGGGAGGCCGGCAAAGAGGGCCGAGAGTACGCAAAAAAGCGCCGCCCCGCGGGTGGCGGTCCACCGCACGCCCCGCTCGGCCAGGTCTGAGCGCCCCTCCCCGAGCCGCTGGCCGGCATAGGCGGCGCAGGCGACATAGAGGCCGAAGGCGGGCATGAAGGCGAGGGATTCAAGCGTGATCGCGATCCGGTGCGCGGCCATGGCGGTTTCCGACATGTGATTGATCGATTTCTGGAATGCCAGGAATGCCGAATGGGTGGCGACGGCCTCCCCCAGGGCCGGGAGGCTGACCGTCAGGATCGAACGCGCCATGGACGCGTCCCACGAGGTGAACGCCCTCAAAGGAAGCGTCAGCGATATCGTGCTCTTCCCAGTGCGGATCCCTCCCCGCACCAGAAAAAACGTGAGAAGGACGGCTTCAAAGGCTGTCGCCAGGACCGTTGCGACGGCCGCGCCAGGGACCCCTATCGCCGGACACCCCCAGGCGCCCAGGATGAGGGCGATGTTTCCTACGGCATTCAGGAGATTCGCGAGGATTCCCGCCGCCATGGGACTTAAGGTGTCCCCCGCGCCGCGCAGGGCGCTCATCTGCGTCAGAACGAGAAGGTGCAGGGGAAATCCAACCGCGAAGATCTTCAGGAACGAGCTCGCGTCCGCGATGGTCTGGGGATGAACGGCGCTTCCGCCGTAAGCCCGCATGAGAGGCTCCGCCGCCAGGAAACCGGCCAGCGCTGCGACGAGTGCGACCACGATCGCCAAGCGCATCGAGATGGCTGTCGCACGGCGGGCTTTCGCCAGGTCCCTTTCGCCGACGGCGCGGGCCACGACCGCTGTCGTGCCGACGACGAAGAAGCCTGAGATCACCGTGGACGACCAAACCAGGGGGCCGCAGAGCTGCATGGCCGCCAGGGGATGGGAGCCCGAGGGATCGATCGGGAGATATCCGATGACGCGCGTGTCGATGAAAAACATCGCGCTTTGAAGGAGGTTCTGGAGTGCGGCGGGCCAGGCGAGGATCAGGATCTCGCGCCAGAGGGGGCGCTCAGCAGCATCTGACGAGGCCGCGGGCATTACCTCCCCCACGGATGGCAGCGGGAAAGCTGGTGCAGTCCCTGGGCGAGCCCCCGGAAGACGCCCTGGGCGGCGACGGCCCGGCGCGCGACCTCGGAGCAGGAGGGATCAAAGCGGCAACGAGGCCCCAGAAAGGGAGAGATCCTCCGCTGGTAGAGCCGGATGGCGAGCGTCACGAGGCGCCTCACGGGGTTTTCTCCCCGGAACCCGCCAGGCACAAAAGCTCCTCAGAGACTGCCGTCAGGGTCCAGCTTTTTTCGGGGCGGCCCGGGAGGGCTGTCACAACGAGGTCGATCCCCGGCATGAGCCACGCCTGGTTGAGCCGAAACGCCTCGCGGATCAGCCGCTTGGCGTGGTTTCTCGCGACGGCGGGGCCGTAGGCGCGCCCCACGGAAAGTCCCAGCCGCCTCCAGCCTTTTTCATTGGCGAGGATCCGCACGGAAAGGATCGTCCCCCGGCGGACCCGCCCCTGGCTGAGGACCCTTTGAAAATCGCGCCGGCGGCTCAAACGCGCGCGCCGGGGAAACCCAAATCCTCTCCCTTCCCTTCCGGTGACTTTGGTTGTTGGAGCCTGGGCTTGGGATTTCACGGGCAGAGCTCGGTACAGGACCATGATACTCTTTGGATCTTCTGAGGATTCGTACGAAAATAACGTATGTTTTTTATTGCAATGAGAAGTTATTTCCGCACAGCACCTTAAGATATCGCGGTGGGGGGGATCCGGAAAATTTTTCGGCGGGTTCTCCAGCTGAACGACACGCCCGAATCGATCGCCCGCGGGGCCGTGATCGGCCTTGTGATCGCGATGATCCCCCCGCCGTTCTGGTTCCAGTCGCTCGTGGCGCTTGGGATGGCTTGGATCCTTCGGGCCAACCGCCTGGCGGCGGTGATGATGACCTTCGTGACGAATCCGCTGACCTTTTACATCTATCTGATAAACTATGCCGTAGGGCTCCCGATCCTGAAGTTCACCGTCGGCTGGAAAGCCCCCTCGATTGCGGAGGTCTGGAAGTGGTTCGAGGCGGCGGAAAGCCTCTGGGACTACGCGCAGAAGATCGGCAAGATCGGTATGGATATTTTCGTTCCGATGACCGTTGGGGGGTTGTTGACGGGAACAGTTCTGGCCGTTCCCCTCTATATCCACATGAAACGTTGGGTGATCGAAAGACGCCTGCGGCGCGTTGCCCTAGCCGAGGGAGACAAGGGAGGAAACACCGAGGGGGGGGCAGAATGAGGAGAGGTGTGGCCCCATCAGCGTTCTGCTGTGCGGGGGTCCTGGTTCTGGCGCTGGGGTTTTCAGCTCAGGCCCAGGAAGAGGGGGAGGGTACTCCTGCCCCGGCCGCGGGGGCGCTCGCGCAGGAGATCGCCCGGATGGGAGACATCCAGTTCAAGGCACGGGAAGAGGCGTTCCATGTCTTGTCGGGGTGGGCGCGCCGCTTTCCCGAGGCGCGCGAGGTGTTGGCCCAGGCTGTCGCCGTGCACGCAGACCTCGAGGTCCGAGAGCGCGCGCGCATGGTCCTGGAGGAGACGGAGCTCGACTATGCCCAAACGAGGCTGGGCATCGAGGGGCTGGCCCAGAAACTGCGTTCAGGCGACGTGCGCGTGCAGTTCGAGGCGATCGCATCCCTTCCCCGCGTTGACGAAGCGTTCGGAGTCTTGAAGGCGTTTGCCGCCGACCGTCAGGCCGACCCCCAGTTGCGCGCCGCGGCACTCGAGATCCTGGCGCGCATCCCCTTGGTGGAGACGGCGGCTTTCCTCTCGGCCGTCGCGCGCGACCCCCAGGATCCCCTGCGGGAGCGGGCGGTTTTCTGGCTGGGGCGTCTGCGCGTTGCGTCGGTCCTGCCTTACTTGTCGTCGATTGCGCGCGATGCGCGCGATCCGGTGAGACTGCGCGCCTGTTACGCCTTGACAATCTTGGGCGACCCTGCGGCGGCTCCGGTCTTCCGCGACGTTCTCCAGGACATCGACGCGCCGGAGGACTTGAAAAGCATGGCGGCGATCGGCTGCGGGGCCCTGGCCGACGGACAGGCCGTGCCGATCCTCATGCCGATCGCACAGGGAGAGGGGTTGCCCCCCTCGTCAGCGCTCCGGATTTTTGCCCTGCGTTCGCTCGGCCGGATCCGGGACCCTCGCGCGGTCGCGTGCCTGGGCGAGATCGTCGGACGCGCCGACGAGGACGCCACCGTCCAGCGCGAGGCCTGCCTGGCGCTGGGGCAATCGCGCGCGTGGGAGGCGGTTGGGATCTTGAGGGCGTGTCTGGAAACGGAAACGAAGCCCCTGCGCGTGCGCAAGGCCGCCGTGGCCGCCCTGCGGCGCATCACAGGGTGGAGCCTGCCGGGGCCCGTTCCCGATCAGGTGGTCTTTTACCAGGAGGTTCTTGGGCGATGAGGAGGTTCGAGGTGGTTTTTCTGGCCGCCGTGCTCGGGATCCCGGCCCAGGGCGTTCAGGAAGGGGGGACTCCTCAGGCTTGGGCGCGCCCCGTGGAACTCGAACGGGGGATCGGGTATTTCGGGATTCCCCATGCGATTCCCCTCGGGATCGCCTCGCTCGAAACCCCTGACGGGGAGGCGGTCGCGGTTCTTTACGGGGTGCGCACGGAGAACTCCGACCGGTACGCCGTCTATATCCAATGGAGCCTTGATGGAGGGGGCTCGTGGCAGGGCCGCCGGCTTCTGGGACAAGCGACATGGGTGGCGACCGGAGAAATACAGACACTCTCGGTGCGCCTGGCGCGCTTTGCGGGAAAACTCTGCGTGGTGGGGGCTTGGGAGAATCCCAATACTCCTGAGGATCCCAACGCCCCGCAGACCGTTCGGCTGCATGGAGTGAGCCCCGGAGAGGAGAGGTTGCTGGTCGAGTTTGCCCTCCCTTCAGAAGGGCCGCAAGAAGCCCGGTGGATTCACCGGCTCGAGATCTCGGCCGTCGGGGGGAGAGATGTCATCTGGGGCGTGCGGGGGCGAGGCACCGCGGAAGGCGCCGCCCCCCGGACGATTGAGATCCAGCCGTTTCATGTCGTTTGGGAAGGGCCGGGCCGGGAGGCGCCGGCAATCGTGCCGTTGGGACCCTGGCGCCCCTCGTCGCGCGGCTGGGTTACGGACACCTTGGCCCTCTCTGCCGGGGCAGACGGACAGCTGGGACTTGAAGGGTTCGACCTCGCCGAGGGGGGATGGGTAGCCCAGATACAGCACGAGGGAGCGCCGGTACGCATGGTGGACGATCTTTTGAATCCCTACATGGCGACGGAGGCTCTTGTCGTCCGATGCTGTGCCTGGCCGGCCCAGCCCGACTGGAGATTGGTGAGCTATCTGGAAGGGAGCCGCGCCCGGACGGTGATCGTCCGGCGCTGTGGGGCGCGTTGGATCGTCGATCCCCTGCGGTGGGAGCAACCTTGCTACGTCTGGGATTTCGACGCGCGCGCCGAACGATGCGCCTTTTCCTGCGTGCTGGGGACCGGACTCGACCAGACGCAGGGGGTGTTCGCCATCGATCGAGAGGGGAAGCTGGCGCGTGAGCCGGCGTTCGCGGGATTGTCTCTGGGCACCGGCCCCGCCTACGTGGCGCTCGGGCCCCGCGGCAGGATCCATGTTCTCTTCCGACATGAATCTTTGGATGGGGGGGAGGGAGAGGAATATTTGCTCGCGCGCACCAAAGGGATTTTAGCCGCGGGGCTTTCCGCGGAGTCGCGCGTGAAGGCGATGCAGGTGGTCCGCGACCTCGTCGGCGAGGATGAGGCCCGGGCCGCCGCGGCGCGCGTCTTTTTCGTCGGCCTGGGGCTTGAAGCGCTTCCCCTCCTGCGGGCGGCTCGCCGGGACGCTGCCGCTCCTTTGGCCGAGGAGATTGATCGGTTGATCGCTAGGCTGGCCCCTTCCTGGGTGGATCGGGAGACCTATGGGGAGTAGCCGATGAGCTGGAACGGCCAGGAACGGCGCGGGAAGAAACGGTATGCCCTTCCGGAAGGTACGGTGCGGTTCGCTCCGGGGAGGGCTTTTTCGTTTTTGAGGCCCTATTCGGGACGGTACATCCTCACCAACTTGAGCGAAAGCGGCATCGGGTTCATGTCGGGGGAGCCTCTGCGCGAAGGGGAGCTCCTGCGGGTCCAGGTCGAATCGCCGAACTTGAGCCGCTCTTGGAGCTGTCGCGGGCGTGTGGCGTGGGTCAAGCAGTCCGAGCGCGACGCGGCCTGGCGCGTGGGGTTCGCGATCCTCAAGATCAGCGAGTCGAGCGCCGTGGGCCTGCGCCACATGCTCGACAAGAGCGTGATGGAAATCCAGCAGGTTTCCACGAGCCTCTTCTTGAAGAAGATCAAGCGGCTTTAGATCGTGGTTTGTGGCTCGTGGTTCGTTGCGCGTAGCGCCGCGCGATCGGTTACTCCGCTATAGGGACTTGCTCTAGGACGAACCGCGCGTGGATGCGGCCCGCGAAGGTGATCGTGTCGTTGGAGGTCAGGGGGTGGGGTTCCCCGTGCTTCAAATCCTTGTTGTTGACGGCGGTGGGGTTCGTTTTGCTCATGTGCTCGATGGTGACCTCTGAGCCGTTTTTGCGGATGACGGCATGCCGGCGCGAAATGAAATGATGGAGATCGTACGGTTCAAGATCGATCTGGGGGGCGTACCCCTCGTTTTCGATGGGGATCCCGGCCCAGTTTTCCCCGTCGCGGACCAAGAAGCGGCCGGCCTCCTTGCCATTTCGATCCAGGATCAGGACAAGCGGAAGCGGTTCACCTGGAAGCGTCGGGGGGGTCATGTGCTGACAGTCTACCCCTGGCCGTCGCATCGGCAAGGCGGTTGGGCTCCCCTGGATTTTTCTGGTTCCGGCGCGCTGCCGACCGCTTAGAATCACTGGCGGCGTGTACCAAGCCCACTGGGGTTTTTCGGAAATTCCCTTTATGGACGGTTTCGACCCGCGTTTCTTTTTCGCCTCCCCGTCTCATCTGGAGGCAGCCGCCCGTATGACCTACGGCGCGCGCGAGCGCCGCACAGTCATGGTGTTGGGGGGCCCCGAGGGGAGCGGCAAAACATGCGTGGCGCGCCGATTCCTGGTCGAGACGGCGGCCGCTGGGATCCCTTGCGGCTTCGTCGACAATCCCTTGCTGGCGCCCTGGGATTTCCTGAGAGAGGTCGCGCGACAGATGAGGCTCGACCCCACGGCGGCCGAGAGCGGCGGGTCCCTGGCGCTTCTGACGGCCTTGTGC
>SBBH01000141.1 GCA_005239795.1 Planctomycetales bacterium | reverse complement strand
TTGCCCATGGAGTCCCTCCATTTCCATGGGCTTCATCGGCAACCACTTGGCAATGCAAAAGCTACGAAAGCCGGTCATGAGTTATCTTGGTGGCAATATACGTGAGAGATCTTTTCGTCTAACTCCTTTCGGCGCGGCGCCTTACTTGAGAAAATCCGCCGTGACCGGATGGGCGGCGGCTTCCGGCCTCACTGCGGGCCCCAGCTCGTCGAGCTCTTCCGGGATTTCGTCGGTCTCGTGAGCCTCATGCGTGCAGACGCCGCGCTTCGAAGCGGAAACGAAATCCGCCAGCTCCCGGGCCAGGGGATCCTCGATCCGGCGGGCTGCCGCCAAGCGGGCGTTTTTAGGCCCCTTGTTGCGGAAGAGAAGCCGGTACGCCTCCTGGAGCGCGCGCAAGGTTGGCCCATTGATCCCGGCGCGCTTGAGGCCGACGAGATTCAAGCCCAAGAGACGCGCGCGGTTTCCCTGAACCAGCGTGAAGGGCGGTATGTCGAGCGACACCCCCGTGATCCCTCCCACCATGGAAAGGCGCCCGACCCGGCAGAACTGGTGGACCGCCACGTAGGCCGACAGGATGACGTTCGAGCCGATCTGGACATGCCCCGCGAGAGCCGCCCAGTTGGCGAAGGTGCTGTCGTTTCCGACAGCGCAGTCGTGAGCGACATGCGAACCGACCAAAAACCAGTTGCGGTCCCCGACCGTCGTCACGCCGCCCCCCTTGGGGGTCCCCGCGTGGATCGTCGCCTGCTCACGGATCACGTTGTCGTCGCCGATCCGGACGCGGCTCTCGCCCCCCTTGAAGGTCCGGTCCTGCGCCGGGGTGCCGATCACGGCCGACGGGAAGACCCGGCATCGGCGCCCCAGGACCGTGTCCCCCGTGAGATAGGCATGGGGACCGATCCAGGACCCCCCTCCGACGGCGACAGGGCCTTCGATCACTGCGTAGGGGCCGACCTCGACGTCTTGGGCGAGCTCGGCCTTGGGATCGACGATCGCCGTCGGATGGATGCGGGACATAAGCGGAATGATTTTATGGGGAAGCGTTCCCCTCTGTCCAGGAACTCAAGACCGCCTCTATGGCGCCGCGGCCCGCTCCTGCATAGGGCTCGCCACGAAATCACTTTGCCGCTTTGCGGCAAAGTCACCCTCAGCGAGCTTGCCAGAATTGGCAAGCCTATTTCGTGGCGAGTCCATAGAATCCCTCCCGTGCAGAAAAGCCGCCGGAGCGCCCCCCGGGCCGTCGCGCTCATCCCTGCGCGCGGAGGTTCGAAGGGAATCCCCCGAAAAAATCTGATCGAGTTCTCGGGAAGGCCGCTCTTGGCCTGGGCGATCGAGGCGGCCAACAAGGCCGCCCCCGTCGACCGCGTAATCGTCTCGACCGACAATGCCGAGATCGCCTCGGTAGCCCGCCGCTACGGTGCCGAGACGCCGTTTGCGCGCCCCAAGCACCTGGCGACGGACACTTCGCCTACCCTGGAAACGGTCCTGCACGCGGCCCGATGGCTCCGGGACCAGGGGACCCCCCCGTCGACGCCGATTCTCATCCTTCAGCCGACGAGCCCCTTACGCACCGGCCGCGACATCGAAAAAGCTCTCGAAATCCTCGAAAAAAAACGAGCCGGCTCGGTGGTCTCGGTGAAGCCGATTCCGAAGGACCACCCCTGGTGGTCGCTTCTCGAGACCCCCGGCGGGAGCGCCCAGCCGGCGTTCCCCGACAAGCTCAAGCTTACCCGCCAGAAGCTTCCGCGCGCCTTCACCCCCAACGGCGCGATCTATCTGGCGCGGCTGGGGGAGATCCTGAAGAAAAAAAGACTCTACATACCCCCCATCTACCCGTATGTCATGGAGCCGGCGCGCTCCGTCGACATCGACACGGCCATGGATCTAGCCGAAGCGCGCCTGGCGTTCGAAAAATACCGATAAGGCGCCGCGCGGAAATAACTGCTAACTCCTTTCCGCGCGGCGCCTTATATATAGGATTCGCGCAAAAATAAAGGTGAGCAAAAAAAAGATCTGCGTCGTGAGCGGAAGCCGAGCGGAGTTCGGCCTCTTGAGGCCGGTCCTCCTGACGCTTTCAAACCATCCCCGCTTCCGGCCCCAGCTCGCGCTGACCGGAAGCCATGCTGACCCACGCTTCGGCCGGACGGGGTCGGAAGCCCGTGCGGCCTTCCGTGTTGACGCGCTCGTCCCCTGGCGCGGCCGCGAAAACAGCGCCCAGGAGGCTGTTCGCGGGATGTCGCGCGCCCTGTCCGGATTCGCGTCGGCTTTTACACGCCTCGCGCCGGACCTAACGCTCGTCCTGGGCGACCGCTCCGACATCCTTCCCGCGGCCGCCGCCGCGGCGACGCTCGGGATCCCGGTGGCCCAGCTCCACGGCGGCGACACATCGGGAACATTCCTCGACAACGCTTACCGCGGCGCGATCGCGGCGTTCGCGTCGCTCCACCTGCCGGCGACGGCGGCGGGGGCGAAAAAACTCGCCGCGGCCGGTGTGCCGCGCGAGCGGATCGTCGTCGTGGGAGCGCCGGGGATCGATGCTATACGCCTCGCGCCGCGCCTGACAAGCTTCGCCGTCCGGGAGACCCTGGGATTCCCGCGCGAGGCGCGCTACCTCGTCGTGATCCAGCACGCCGTCCTGGGCCAGGAGCACCTAGCGCTCCCACAGGCCCAGGCGACATTCCGGGCGGTTCTGGAAAGCCGCCTGCACGCCCTCTTTGTCTACCCGAATGCCGACCCCGGCGCGCGCGCGGTGATCGGCGCTCTTGAGCGCCTGCGAAAAAATCCCCGCGTGGCGATCCGCAAGAACCTTTCGCACGACCTTTTCGTCAATCTCCTGCGACATGCGACGGCGCTCGTCGGAAACTCCTCCTCAGGCGTCATCGAGGCCCCCTTCCTGAAACTCCCGGTGGTGAACATCGGAACGCGCCAAGCGGGACGCGAGCGCGCGAAAAACATTCTCGACGTCCCGCACGACGCGCGCGCGATTCGCGAGGCGATCCATCGCGCGGCCTACGACCTCTCCTTCCTGCGCCAAGTCCAGCGGTGCAAAAATCCTTACGGAAGCGGCCACGCGGCGGAGAAAGTGGTCCAGGCCCTAGAGAGGTTCTTCTCTGAAAGGGAGTCATGAGTCATGGGCCATGAGCCATGAAAAACAAAAGAGAACCATCCCTCGTTCTTCTTGGGGCAGGATCACATGCCCGCGTCGTCCTGGATATCCTGAAGGCTCTGGGATTGCTTCAATCCGTCGTCGGCGCTGTCAACCTCTATCCCCGGTGGAGGCGCTTCAGGCCGGTTCCCTCCCTCGAAGGAATCCCGGTCCTGGAATGGGTCGAGGTGGCAGCTCTCCTGCGGCGCACAAGACGCCCGGCGGCCGTCCCGGCTATTGGCGACAACCGCCTGCGCGAACAGGCGGCCCTGCGGGCCCGCGCGCTCGGTTTTGAAATTCTCGGAGTCTTCCATCCCTCGGCGGTGATCTCCCCGCGCGCCACGCTCGGAAAAGGAGCCGTCGTCTGCGCGCGGGCCGTCGTGGGAACCGGCGCGCGCCTCGGAGAGGGCGCGATCGTCAACACCGGAGCAATCGTGGACCACGACGGGCGGATTGGCCCTTATGCCCATGTGGCGCCGGGGGCGCGTCTGGCCGGCAACGTGACGGTCGGTGCACGCGCCTGGGTGGGTCTGGGCGCGTGCGTTCGGGAAGGGACGCGGATCGGTCCGGACGCGGTCATAGGAGCCGGCGCAGTCGCGGTGAAGAACGTCCCAGCCGGGGTGGCAGTCGCCGGCATCCCGGCCCGGCGCCTAGCCCGATTCGCGCGAAAATAAAGGGGCCGTGCGGAAAGGAATGCGGTGCTCCGCACGGCCCCTTATTCTTGGACGAAAATCACGCCCCAGCCGCTCTCGCGGTCCCAAACCCAGACCTCGTTGAACGGCGTCACGGCGAAATCGCCGGCGCTCTTGACGCGCCCGTCGTCCTTCACCAGACTCAGAAAGGGGTTCCCCGCCACGCCGAACCGGAAGCGCTGGAGGTCGCCGCGCTTCGCATCGAGCACCCAGAGATCCCCCGTCCGGTCAAAATTGATAGCGGCGATCTCTTTAAACTGGCCGTTCTCGGACCCTTTCTTCCCCCACTCCTCCACGAACTCGAGGTCCTTCCCGAAGGCCTTGAGCGATGTCCCCAACCCTACCACAATCTTTCCGCTGCCGGGCTCCACGGCCAGACACTCGCCCCCTTTGAGATAGCTGTTCTTCTTCTTGTTGTCAGAGCCATCCAGGCCCACTTGGAACACCCCATCGGATCCCAGAATCTGGACGCGGTATTCCCCCTTATCCATCACGTAGAACCGGCCGTCGACGCATGCCAGGTCGCTCGGCTCGTCGACGAGCTTCTTGAGC
>SBBH01000034.1 GCA_005239795.1 Planctomycetales bacterium | reverse complement strand
TAATGCCTGTTATCGCTGAGCCGCTTTTACGAACTATTTTTGGAGGCATTTCCCCTGTGAAATGTTGGAAAAGTCACCACTGAACTGGGGATACTCGAGCAGGCCCCGCGAGTTGAGGCCCAGACGCCGCCCAGGAGTCTTATTTGTACTTCTTCTGTGACTTGGCTGTGCCCTTCACCTCGATGACCAAGGTCTCAGAAATTCCAAAAGGGGTAGGAGAGCATAGGACGGGGGGGATTTCTTGGCCGAATACTCTCGCGATTATCGCCAGCTTTTCCCTGTTGATCGCCGCCTGCTTTTCCCTGTCAACTTCATTTAGTTCACTCGGCGCGTCCGAGCTCGCGGCAACGGCGTATGAGAACTCGCATCGCAGGACGCCGGGGTTCTTGGGTGACGTCTCATAGGTGAGGAGGAGTTCCTCCCCCGGCTCGAGATGAAGGAGGGTGTAGTTGGAGTTTCTTCCAGACTCGACGAGCTTGAAGAGAAGTTCGGCGTAGTCGTCAGGTGCGGTTGTTGTTGGATCTTGCTTGTTACAGGTGAATGTCATGGTGGCTTGCAACGGGTTGAACCAGATAGACTTTTTCCCTGCGTTGGTGATTTTCGCCGTCACGGTCACAAAGTCCCCGGGCGCGAGCGTGGCCGCGTCGCTCCCCAAGGCAATGTCTAGGGCGTATTTGTCCGAATTTTTTCCGAAGCGTTCTGGGTCTGGCTTGAATTCGTTTTCCACAGCGCTTATTCCCGGTTCCCCCATCGCAATGAGTTTGTAGAGGGCGGCGTTTCCCACGAGGATGTCACGCGTCTTTTTCATTTCGTCGATGAGCGCCTGGATGTTTTTGGGGGTGGGGGCCATGCCGAGCTTTTCCAGGATGCGTCTGACCTGGGCGCGCACCTCCACGTCATTATCGTTTTCTCCCGTCTTCTGAAGGGCGCTGAGCGCATAGGCGCCGATCTTATCTTCCCTGTGTTCGGCGACCAGCGCTTCCAATTCCTTGGCGGCGTTCGAGCGCGTCTTGAAACTGCGGCTTCCCAGATCCTCGATGAGGGCGTCGATCCGCTTCTTTTCGGCCTCTACCTCTTTTGCGGAGGACGCTTCTTTCTTTTTCTTGTCAGGAGCGGCCGAGAGGGTCGGCAGGCAGACCGCGGCCGCTGTCGAAACGCACGCCAAGAAGAAGACGTTTTTGGAAAAGCGCATTCACCCTTCCTTTCTGAGTCTGGGCCTCTTCATATAACCAGCCAGAGGCGAAAAGGTACCCTGTCGCGGCAATTTTCTGCAAGGATTTGTGGAGGTTTTAGATTTTGGATTTGGGATTTCCTCCGGAAGGGAGGTCGTGGTAGCCTGCATGCCGTGAGATTTCGCATCGTGCGGTCGATCCTGTGGGGCGGGGTGCTCGCGGCCGGCGCGGCGGTGGTTTTTTCTTCCACGCTTGCGACGGGGGGCGCCGCGAGCGCCGCCTCCGAGGTCGCGGCGGTCCTGCAGGAAGCCGATCCGCACCGCGAGCCGGGGACCTTGGGGGATCTCCTCGAGCGTTCGGCGAAGATCGCCTCGTTGGGGAAGTCCGCCGAGGGGGAGATGAGGAAATTCCTCGCCGCAGACGACCCCTTCTGGCGCCTTGTGGCCGCGGCTTCCCTTCTGGAATCGTCTGCCCAGGATCCGACTGCCGTAGCGGCGCTCGACAAGGCGGTTCGCGACGGGACGCCTCCTACGCGTCTTTTGGCCCTGGCAGTTCTAGAACGTTTCCCTGGAAACCGGACCCTGCCCGCTCTGGCGGCGCTCTCCCGGACCTCTGGAATGGACGCCGCCTTCAGGGCCGAGGCGGCCGCGAGCTGGTGGCGTGTCGCGCGCCACCCGGAGGCGCGGCAGATTCTGTTGTCGATTGTCCAGGACCCGGCCGCCTCTCAAGGAGCGCGCCGCGCAGCGGTTCTGGGGGCAGCCGAGGCGCAAGGGATCCCCGCCGTCCGCAAGGAACTCGAGCGCCTCGCCTTGGAGCCGTCGATCGAGGGACGCCTGGCGCGTTCCCTGTTGGAGAAGGACCAGGCTGTCGCCGTCATGGGCGTCAGGGAAAACCCCGCCTTCCTCGGGCGCGAGGCGGTTTTGGAGGAGATGGTTGCCACGGTCCAGAAGCATTACGTCGACGAGAAGCGCGTCTCCGTCGAGTCGCTTTTCGACGCCGTCGGCAAAGGGATCGCGGCCTCCTTGGACAGGCATTGTGAGTATATGACGCCGGAGGAGGCCAAGGAGAGTGAGGAGATGTTCCGGGGGGAATATGCCGGGGTCGGCGCGCAGGTCGAGAAGGACGAGGCCGGCTACATCCAGATCGCGACCGCTTTCTTCAGCGGGCCCGCCTACAACGCGGGGATCCGGACCGGAGACCGGATCACGAAAATCGAGGGGGAGTCGGTACAGGAACTGTCCCTCACCGAAGGGGTGAAGCGCCTCCGAGGGCCGCCCGGTTCGACCGTCACGATCGAGGTCATCCGGGCCGGCTGGCAGGAGCCGCAAAAATTTACCCTGGCGCGGGGGACGATCCAGCGGGAAACGGTTTTCTGGGAATCCCTGCCGGGCGGGATTGGGTACCTGCGCCTGGTGCAGTTCGGCGAAAAAAGTTACCAGGAATTTTCGCAGGCGTTGGACGCCTTGGAGAAAGAGGGCATGAAAGGGCTCGTCATCGACCTGCGCGCCAATGGCGGCGGACTTCTGGATGCGGCTGTCTCCATTACGAGTCAGTTCCTTCCCTCCGGGGCGCTTGTGGTCTACACCGAGGGGCGAAGCCCCGATTACGGCCAGCGCGAGGAATACCAGGCGGGGGGGGCCTACTACCAGTATTTCGCCCGAAGCGGCGGCCAAATCCAGCAGTTCCGGGATTGGCTCAATCCCGCCGAGGCGAAGCAGCGGGGCCTCCGGCCCATCTCCCACAAGATCCGCCCGCCCTATCCAATCGCGATCCTGACGGACAAGTCGAGTGCCTCAGCTTCCGAGATCTTCGCTGGCGCCATGAGGGCGCACGGCCGAGCCTTTCTTGTGGGGGCCACGACCTACGGCAAAGGGAGCGTCCAACGGGAGCTTCCGCTCTCCGCGTCGCGTCGCGTGAATGACGGCGCGACTGAACAGGCGCGCCTCAAGATCACGATCGCGAAATATTTTCTCAAGGACGGCGTCTCGATCCATGGGATCGGCGTGAAGCCCGACATCGAAGCCTCCGTCCCGGAGATGGAGGGATGGAAGTTCGCGGCACACCTCAAGCTCGTGACCTCAGGAGCCTTCAAGAAATTCTTCGACGCTTGGTATGTGAAGGACAAGGCGCGCTATGAACAGCTTCTGGCTAGCGGAGCGCCGGCGAACGACTATCCCGGTTATGGCGCATGGGCGAAAGAGGTGGCGCCGGAGGGGCTTCCCGATAAAGATCTTTTCCATCTTTTCCGGCTCGAGCTCAGGAAGCGGATCATGAGCGAAATCGGAAAGCCCTTCCCCCTGGAGATCCCGCTCGAGGAAGATGTGCCGCTTCAGCGGGCCATGGTGGAGCTTGGGGCCAAGGCTGGCATCGATTTGGCAGCCTTCAAGGAATACGCCTCTTTTAAGGATAAGTTCGGTCAAGAGAAAAATCCTCCGCCGGCCCCAAAATAGGGCATAATAAGGCGCCGCGCGGAAATAATTCTGTGTTTGATGAAGAAGTTATTTTTGCGCGAATCCTAAGGGGGGCTTATGCCGATCATCGGCAGGACCGGATCCGCGTCAGAAGGGACGTTGAGGGAGCTCGCTCAGACCTTAGCGCGCCTCAATGACGCCCAGCGCCAGCTGGCCACCGGCCAGCGCGTCAACCGTGCGTCTGACAACCCCGCGGCTCTCGTCGCCATCGAGCGGTACGGGGCCCAGATCCGAGAGCTTTCTCAGTCCGTCGAGAGCGCACAGCGGGGAATCAGCCTCTTCCAGACTGCCGAAGGGGCTCTCTCTCAGGCGGCGGGGCTCGTGACGCGGGCCCGGGAGTTGGCCGTCGAGGCCGCCGACGGCACGCTTTCGCGCGAGGAGCGAGAGGTCCTCCAGACGAATCTGGACGGGGTCCTCTCGTCCCTTTCGCGCATTGCCGGCAGCGCCAACTTTGCAGGGACGGATCTCCTTTCAGGCGCCAGCGATTTCAATCTTGAAAATGTGGCCTCTGAGTTCCAGTCGGTCCAGATTCAGCAGGCGAGGCTCCCTGACGACGGGGGGCCCCTGACGGTTTCCGTTGATGTGACCTCTCCCGCAGCCGAAGCCCAGGCGGGGGGGACCATCGCGGCTACGCAGTCGGCCGCCGCCACCTTTGAGGTGAGCGGCGTTTCGGGCTCGACCACGGTCACGGTCGCCGCGGGTGCCACGCGCGCCGAGGTGGCCCAGGCTATCAACGCCGTCTCGGATGTCACGGGGGTCACCGCGGATGAGACGACCGGCGCCATCACGAGCCAGGATGTAGGTTCCGCCGCTTTCGTCGAGATCCGCAATCTCGAGGGGACGCTCGAGGGGGTGGATGAGGGAAGGACACAGGGGGAGGATGTCGAGGCCACTGTCAACGGCGTCGCGGCGGCCAGCAATGGAAATACTGTCATCGTCTCGAGCCCCGACGGCCTGCAAGGCGAGATCACCCTGCGGGAAGGGACCGGGACGGGAACGTTCACCTTCCAGATCGCCGGCGGCGGTGTGAATCTCCCCGGCGCCCCGGGAAATCTGCGGACGGCTTTCCCATCGATCCGTCCCGAGTCGCTCGGCGTGAGGGAAACCTCCGGGGGGCTTTCGACGCTGGCCGCCGGCGGCGCCAACAGCCTCTTGGCCAATCCCGCGGGGGCGGCACGGATCCTCGAAGCGGCCGCCTCGGATCTGAACCGCGCGCGCGGGGCGCTGGGGGCCACCCAGCAAAACGGCATCGAGGCGACGTTGCGCGGCTTCCAGAACCGTCTGGAGAACACCCTTGAGGCGCGTTCCAGGCTGGCCGACACCGATTTTGCCCGAGCGACGGCGGACCTGACGCGCGAACGAATCCGCTTCCAGGCGCAATTGGCAACCCTTCGGCAAACCCACGCCCTGGCTGCCAAACAGGTGATGACGCTGCTTGGCGGCGGGTAATCGCTCTTTCATCCGGCTTAAATTCTTAGAAACTATCCCAAAACTCCTGATCTGCAGGCGCGCCGATACCACAGCAGGGCGCAAGCCAGCTGGATGAGGCCGCGGTAGTTCTCCGGGTACTT
>SBBH01000242.1 GCA_005239795.1 Planctomycetales bacterium | reverse complement strand
TTGCCCATGGAGTCCCTCCATTTCCATGGGCTTCATCGGCAACCACTTGGCAATGCAAAAGCTACGAAAGCCGGTCATGAGTTATCTTGGTGGCAATACGCTTAAGACTCAGGACTCAAAAACTCGCGACTGCTGTTTCATCCCTCTCCCCGACTGCGCGTAAGCCAGATGCAGGCCGTCCAGGGTCAGCTCGGGGACGATCTGGGCATTCTCGATCTCCTTGGCCGCCCATGGTGCTTCCCCGCCGGTAAAAAAAACGGGAGCGTCCGCTCCCAGTTCTCGGCGGAAGCGCGCCACGAGATGGCGCACGAGTCCCCGAGACCCCTCGACAACGCCGATCTGGAGGCAGGACTCCGTGTCCCGTCCGACAGGTTCGGCCGGCTCATGCGGGAAGGCGCGCGGCAGGAGCGCCGTCCCCTGATGAAGGGCCGAAAAACAAAGGGAAATCCCGGGGGCGATCGCCCCCCCCAAATAAGCGCCGTCGGGCGAGGCCAGATCGAAGGTGGTCGCCGTTCCCAAGTCCACCACGATGCAGGAGCGCCCGCAACGCGCGTGGGCCGCCAGGACATTCAAAAGCCGGTCGACCCCCGCCTCCTTGGGGCGGCGTGTCCGATTTTGAACGGGGACGGGAAAATCGCGCCCCGCGACAAGGACCGGAAGGCCGGCGCGCCGCGCGGCAAGCCACTCCACCAAGCGCGAAAGCGCCGGCGGATTGACGCTCGCCAAGACCGCGGCGCCCAGCTTCGACCAATCCAGACGGATCCCCTCCTCCCAGGCCGCGTCGCTTTCGGGGTGGCTCGCGACGCGCTGGAGGCGTCCGAGGCTCCCCCCGGCGAAAACCGAAAAGGAGATCGAGGTGTTGCCGATATCGAGCAGAAGAATAGACATGGCCATCATGCATCACTCGGCCTGTGTCACGCGCAGCGCAGTCCTTCTCATGACTCATGACCCATGACTATCCCTAACGCTTGACCTTGATCTTGACCTCGAACGGTTTCTCTCCCCGCTTCACCGCCAAAGTGTACTCCGTCAGGGACGTGTCGGCGGTCAGGGTCCCGAAGACCCGTACAATCTCGTCCAGTGATTTAAGATCCGTTCCGTTGATGCTCTTCACAATATCCCCTTCCTTGAGGCCGAACTTTCGGACCTCGGCGTCGGCGGTCAATCTTTCGATCTTAAATCCGCCGTCAGGCATCGCCCGGCAACTGACCTGCTGCCAATATTTGTTAAGGAAATTTTTGACATAGTCCTGGAACTGCTCATCGGTGATCTCGTACCCCGAGGTCTCGGAAGTCGCGCCGCCGCCGGAGGGGCCCGACGGCGCGGGGATCAGCCCAGGAAAGGGGATCGAAGGTTTCCCGACCATCCCCTCGCCGCGTTTCCACGTGAGGGTCCACTCTTTGTCGCGCCAGAGAGCGCGCACCGATTTCTGGGCGACATCGATCACGAGGATCTTAACCTTATCGGGCTTTACCTCGTCGCCTACCTTGTAGACGCTTGTCGAACCCGCGGAGTTTTGAATGCTGACATACTTTTGGTCCGGGCCGGATCCCATCTCCATGAACCCCCCCACGATCTTGCAGGGAAGATTCGCAGGAATCTCTTTCGGAGACGGGGGAGGTGGGCCCAGCCATTGATGGATCCGGTCGTACTGCGCGCGGTTGCGCCCGGTGTCAGGGCCGGCGTCCAGGCGCGGCAGGATCGGGAAGGGAGGCGGCGCGGAAGGCTTCTCCCACAGGCGTCGAAGAGTCCTTTGCTCGGCCCAGAGCGCGGCCGCCAGCATCAGGATCCCTCCCCCCACGCAGGCCCCCCGAAGCGCTCGCCTGGAGATCATCAAACCCCCTTGCGGATCCCCCGCATCTCGAGCTTCAGGCCGTCCGGATCGTCCGAGGCGAGAAGCGCGTCATTCAACCCCACCAGACCCGAGTTGAGCCATGTGATCAGGGACTGGTTGAAGGTCTGCATGTTGTAAAAGCTTCCCCCTTCGATTGCCTTGTGGAGCTCGTGTGTCTTCCCCTCCTCCAGGAGCTGGCGCACGGTGGGGGTCCAGACCAGGACCTCCACAGCCGGGACGCGCCCCTTCCCGTCCTTGCGGGGCACCAGGCGCATGGAGACGACCCCCCGCAGGAGAAGCGACAACTGCAGGTGGATGAGGTCGTGCTGGTGCGGTGGGAAGAACCCGATGATCCTTTCCACCGTCTGAGGGGCGTCCACCGTGTGGAGAGTGCTGAAGACAAGGTGGCCGGTCTCCGCCGCCGCAAGCGCCGCCATCATCGTGTCGAGGTCGCGCATCTCACCGATCATGATGATGTCGGGGCTCTGTCGGACGATGTGCTTCAGGGCCCCCGCGTAGCTCTCGGTGTCGAGCCCCAATTCTCTCTGCTGGATGAACGACTTCTTGTCCTCGAAGATGAACTCGATCGGGTCCTCGAGCGTGATGATGTGCCGGGCGTGGTTCTGGTTGATATGCTCGATCATCGCGGCCAGGGTCGTGGACTTTCCGCTCCCGGCGACGCCGGTGACCAGCACCAGCCCCCGAGGGGAGGCGGCCAAGTGCCCCAGGGCCTTCGCGGGGAGCGCCAGATCTTCGTAAGACCCCACGTGGGTGAAGATGCGCCGCATCACGAGGGACAACCGGCCGCGCTGGAAGAAGGCGTTGGCGCGAAATCTCCCCAGGCCCGGAAATTCGATCGCCACGTCGGCTTCCATGTCGCGTTGCAGACGCGTCTTGGCGTGGTTGTTGGCGTGCTTTTCGAAAAGACCCAGGATGAACTTCTCCTCGAGCGGATCCTCTCCGACGATGCGGACCCCCCCGTCGACCTTCATCGCCGGGCGAACCCCCGCCTTGAGGAGGAGGTCCGATCCCTGAAGCTCGACCATCAGGGACAGGATCGGCTCGATTTCCATAAGCGGGCATTGTAAGGGACCGTGCGGAAATCACTTCTGTTTTTGTCTGTATTTGTCCGGTTTAGCCAATTTCAAGCCGCGCGGCAGAGGGCGGCCAGCAGGGGGCACGTGAAATTCGCAGACTTGCCGATGGAGGCGGAGTTGGCCGAATT
>SBBH01000097.1 GCA_005239795.1 Planctomycetales bacterium | reverse complement strand
CCACCCTGGATCTGGCGCGCGCCTTCCGGAAATTCTGCGGCCCTTAAACAGCCAGTAAAAAGTGCTGGGTACCGAGTGCTGAGACTTGCTCCCACTTAGGATTCGCGCAAGAATAACTTCTACAGAAGTTATTTCCGCGCGGCGCCTTAGGACTGACGAACCGCGTAGGTCAGCGCCGGGAGGCGGGCCGGCGTTTGGGTTTCCCACTCAAGATCGGCGTAGGCTGATTTCCCGCCTTGGGTCCATTCCTTCATGAGCCCCGCCCTCTGGCGGTGGCGGACCCCCAGGAGGAAGACGGCGGCCCCAAAGAGAAGATCCCGCACCTGGCGGGGGCGCGAGGCGCGCTTCAGGAGCCTCCAGGCCGCCTTGCCCCTCAGGTAGAACCGGCGCGTCGCGCGCCGCTCGAACTGGAAGACTTCCTGCTCCGACAGACCCTCCAGCCGGATCAGGAGGCGCGAAAGATCGTATTCGCCCCATTCCTCGGTCGTGAGGCGCCCCTCGCGCTTCGCCCATTCGTAGAGCCGCGTCCCGGGGTAGGGGGTGTTGATGTTCCACTGCACGAGGTCCGGATCGAGCTCGAGGGAGAATGCCAGGGAGCGCGCGAGCGTTTCGGGGGTCTCGCCGGCGTTCCCGACGATGAATGAGGCCCTCACGTCGAGCCCTTCTGCGCGCGCGATCCGGACCACGTCGCGGGTCTTTTCAAGAGGGATCGTTTTCCCGAGGCGCCGCGCGATCTCTTCGTCTCCCGTCTCGACCCCCAGGAGCACCTGGTGGCATCCGGCCTGCTTCATGAGGCGCGCGAGCGACGCGTTAAAACAGTCCGCCCGGGCATAGGCGCTCCAGGAAACGGGAACTTTCCTCTGGATCATGAGGCGGCAGAACGTTTCCACGTTTCGGCGCATCACGGTGAAGGTGTCGTCGTAGAACTGGACCTGCCGGATCCCGAACCGACGGTTCAGGTATTCGATCTCCTCCACGACGCGCTCGGCGGAGCGGGTCCTCAAGACCGTGTCGGCGGAGTTGCAGAAGGTGCATTTCCCGGGGCATCCCCGCGCCATCAGCATGTTGATCGCAGGGAGGTTCTTGTACGTTCCGATCGCCGGGAAATAGCGGTGCATGGGGACGAGGTGGTAGGCGGGGAAGGGGTATTTGTCCAGATTCATCTCCACCGGGCGGGGGGAATTGTGGACGAGGCGCCTCCCGTCGCGGCCATCGCGGTAGGAGAGCCCCAGGATCTCGCGCCAGGGCTTCCCTTGAGCGATCTCGAGCATCGTCTCCTCCCCGTCCCCGCGCACGACGGCGTCAATCGCGCAGTTGGCCAGCATCTCTTGAGGGAGGACTTCCGCGTGGACCCCGCCGCAGATCACGCGGCAGGCGGGAAAATGCTCTTTCACCAGGCGCGCAGCGCGGTGGGCGCTCACCGCCATCGTCGTCAAGACGGTGATCCCCACCAGGTCTGGGGGATCCTCCCGGAGCCGCCGGACGAACCCCTTGCCGTCCAGCTGCTCGACCTGGATGTCGATCACGCGGACGTCGTATCGGTGCTCTTCCAGATAGGAGGCGATCGACAGGATCCCCAAGGGGGGCAATGTGTTCTGCAGAAGCCCTCGGTAGTTGTCGGCACGTGCGATCCAGGGGGGAAAGACCAGGGTGACGCGCGGCTTTCGGGCGCTCCGGTCGATCATGTTAGGATTCGCGCGAAAATAACTTATTGGATTCTGTTGCAATGGACCATTCTGACACAGAAGTTATTTCCGCACGGCCCCTTAGGGAACATCATAGGTCCGACAAACGTGCTTTCAAATTAGTGCTTGTCTGCCGCTGTGCCTCAAGAAATTTTTCGGCGGTGCCGATAGAAATAACAACGGAGTTTTATTGATCTATCATCCCTATCGTTGGAGGAGGAAAAATGCGCGTTGAATCATCATCCCTATACAGTGGTTTGGCAAAACCGGTTTATGCTCCCCGTTCCCTTGGTTCACCCGGGGCTTTTCGGTCGGCGTTGCAGGGAAAGATTCACAACCGGAGGCCGCCCCAAGGGCCCAGCGCGGCGCGTCCTCCGGTCCCGCCTGTTTCTAGGGATATTCCAGGTACGGATGGGAAGATCCTGGCCAGCCGGAGAGCCGTGAGAGGGACCTACGGGCCGCTGGGGAAGCCGGGATCAGATGAAATCTTCTTTTCGGGGGGCGGCTTCAACGGCACCTTTGACCCCAAGACCGGGAAGATCAGCGGGGAAGCGACGCGGCCCGATGGAAGCGTCCTCCAATTCACGGGGGTCGTACAGGGGGATCAAGTGAAATTCTTCCTGCCGGACGGGAGCACAGTCCAGGCGAATTATGCCTTCAACGACCGAAATGAGTTCGGTTTCTACAATTTTCAGGTCGTTTAGGCCGCGGGAAGTCACGTCCCGGACGACTACATCCACCGCGTGGGGAGGACCGCCCGCGCCGAGCTCACGGGGAACGCGTTCACTTTTTTCTCACCGATGAGGAGCCGGATCTGCGCGCGATCGAGCGGGCGATCGGGAAGACCCTGCCGCGCGTGACGGTCCCCGGCTTCGACTACACCAAGCGGCCGGAGGGGCGCTTCGAGATCCCGGTCGCCGAGCGGCTGGCCGCGCACCGGGCCGAGAGGAGGGGCAAGGGGAACCAAGCCGGCCTGGCCAACAGGATGAACCGGGCGGGCACGGGAAAACCCTCGACGGGACGGCCCCGGCCGCCGGAAGCGCGCCAGGGCGGCTCGGTCGCGCTTCCCGCTCCTACGGTTGTCGGCGGCTGGGAAGGGCACCGGCGCCGCCGCCGGCGCTAAATCGCCGCCGCGACGCTGCGGTGCGTGAGCCCTTGCAAAGCCGTGTAGCCGCGCTTGGCGCGTTCATAGAGCCACGCGTCGGCACGCAGATTCCAATAGCCGTTTTCGTAGCGCAGTCGCGCGAGCCGGTCGAACACCTTGCGGGGGGCGAGCATCCGGCGGCTGGCCAGGTGTTCCGAGATCACCATCTCGCCGTAGCGTACGACGTCGTCTAGGAAATCGGGGTCCTGCACCCACGGGAGCATCCGCGCCGAGACCGTCCCCCAATGCAGATTGAACGCCCCCCAGTCGCGAAGGGTTTTTGGGGGGATGAAGCCGTTTTCGAGCGCCATCCCGTAAAGCTCGCCGCCCGGATACGGCCGATAGATCCCGGGCGCCCAGTGGGGATCCAGGGGGCTGAGCTTGTGCAGGCGGTTGATGAGCGCGAGGGTCTCCTCGACCTCAGCGCGGGTCTCGCCGGGGACGCCCATGAGCCAGGTCCCGCAGGTCATGATCCCGACCTCGGACGCGCGGCGGACAGCATTCTCGAGCATCGGGAGCTTGACGTCCTTGGAGATGAGTTTCAAAACCCGCTCGGAGCCGGATTCGAGCCCCATCCGCAGGGCGTAGCATCCGCTCTTTTTCATGCGCACCAGGAGGTCGTCGTTGACGAAGGTGTCGCGGAAGTTGTCGGCCCGGACGTTCGCCTCCCACTGAAAGCGGAAATTCCGCGCGAGCATCCCGTCGACGATGCCGTTCACCCACTTCTTGTTTCCGAAAAAATAGTCGTCCATGATCCAGAGGTAGTCGAGGTCGTATCGGGCGACGAGGTCTTCCATGTCCTGGAGCACCCGCTCGACGCCGACGGGGCGCCACTTGCGGTTCGAGAGGAACGGCACCACGCAGAAGGCGCACCGGTAGGGGCATCCGCGGCTCGTGAGGATGTCGAGCCCCCGCGCGAGGCGCCCGTTGATCTGCCGGCGGGGGATGTAGTTCTCGATCTCGAGGAGGTGATAGGCAGGCGGGGGGAGCTCGTCCATCGAAGGGGGGGGCGCCTCCGCGTTGACGCGTACGCGGCCTCCCTCCCCGGCGGCGCGCCAGGCAAGCCCGGGGATCTTTTCGAGCGCTTCCAGGGCGGGCGCACCCGCGTGCAGAAGTTCCAGGAGCCGCGCCAAGCCCACTTCCGCCTCTCCCCTGAAAGCGTAATCGACGGCGCCGTCCCGGGCGGTTTCCTCCGGAAAAAGTGTCACATGGACCCCTCCCCAGATGACGATGTTCGTCGGATCGGCCGCCTTGATCTGGTCGGCCAGGGCCAGCGCGTGCTTGGTCTGCGAGGTCATCGCGGAGATCCCGAAGAAGCGGTAGCGCGGCGTGCGTAAGGCGAGCGCCCGGCACGCCTCGGCCGCCGTCATGAAGCGGCAGTCGAGGATTTCGACGCCGATCCCTTGTTCCTCGAGATACGCCCCGAGGCTCATAAGGCCGATCGGGACCACTTTCATGAGAAGGTCGTCGGGGCGGCACTCCGGCTCTGCCGTCTCCATGTTGTTGGACGGGAAAAGGAGGAGGATGCGGAGCTTATCTTTTTGAGGACCTGCCGCGATCATGAGGGGATTCTAAGCGACCCTGACAAATTTTCTTTCCATATCTTTGGCCCGCTTAGTGGCT
>SBBH01000102.1 GCA_005239795.1 Planctomycetales bacterium | reverse complement strand
TCTGGCCTTTTTGGAGAATTTCATCGACGAAGGCCGAGGAGGCTTCGATCCGTTTTTTGACTGCGCTCTCATCGCTCATCTGGACCGGCCGGCGCCGGCAGGCCACGTCGTGCGCGTCGGACAGTGAGAGTCCCTCGCCCCTGACGACGATCGGTTTTTCGGCCGGCATTTAGGGGACCTGGAGGATCTGGAAATCCTGGTCCGAATGGTAGAGCGCTTCGATCTGGCGCTCGTATTTGTCGAGAACGTGCCGGATCCGCGTCTTCTGCGTGGGGGTCGCTTCTTGATTATCGGCACAGAACGGCCTCAGGTAGATCGCCTTCTCGATCCGCTCGTAGGGGTTCCCCGAGGCATGTTCCCGCCGGATCGTTTCGAATTCCTGGCGCACCTTGGCGACGATCTCCGGATGATAGATGAGCTCGCGGGGATGCGAGAACGGGATGCCGAGCTTGCGCGCCAGGGCCTGCGCGGCCAGAAGATCCTCCGATAGGGAGACGAGCCCCACGCAGAAGGACCTCTGTTCGCCGGCTGCCACGATCTGGCCGATGAGCCGGGCGCGCCGGAGGAATTTCTCGCCGATCTCCTCCAAGTCGTAATACTCGCCGTTTGAAAACTTGACGCGGTGTCCCGCGCGGCCGAACACCTCCACGAATCCCTCCGCGTCGAGAGTTCCCCGGTCCCCGGTGTAGAACCAGCCATCGACAAGAACCTTGGCCGTGTCTTGAGGGCGGTTCAAGTATCCCGGGAAGATCATCGGCCCCTTGAGGGCGATTTCTCCGCGCGCGTCCGGCGGCAGGGGGGCGCGCGCGTCGTCCACGATCCGAAGTTCAAGCCCCGGGATCGGCTTCCCGCATTTCCCCGGTTTACGGGCCGACGGGCCCCCGGCGCTCACGGCTCCGGCCGTTTCCGAGATCCCGTAGGCGTCGTCCAACGTCAGATCCAGGCGCTCCTGGTAAAAGCGGATCGTCGAGGGGTCGAGCTTGGCCCCGCCGAAGAAGCAATAGAGCGCCCGGTCGAGCCCCGCGGCCGCCTTGGCTTTTTGCGCGTAGAGCGATTTGGAAAACGTTTCACTGAACAGGCTCTCTCGGCCGCCGCTCGCGGCCTCGACGGCCTGGTTCATCCCGTCGAGGAGCATCTTGAACACCTTCGGGACGGCATGGAAGAGGTGGGGGCGCGCGCGCGGGAGATCTTCTTTTAGGGTCGTTTTGTGGGAGTAGGCGAGCGCGCAGCCGTTCAGCCACGCCACGTAGTCCATGAGCGCTTGGAAGATATGGGCGTTGGGAAGGAAAGACATGAGGACAAACCCCTTTTCGATGACGAATCGCTCGGTCGCGCCGGCGGCGTTGGCCAGGAGGTTGCGGTGCGTGATCATCGCCCCCTTGGGGCGGCCCGTCGTGCCGGAGGTGTACATGAGCTTCGCGAGATCCTCCGGCTGGAGCGCGCGGATCCGGTCGCCGACGGCGCGCTCCCCGGCGGCCGGGGGCGAGGCGAGGAGCGTGGAAAAGGGGAGGGCTCCGCCGTCCGCGGCCTGGGGGCTCGTGTCGATAAGTTTTGTGAGCGAAGGAGCCTTTCCCGGCGAGATCGATTTCAGGAGTTGAAGGCGCTCGGGGCGGTCGACGAGCATCATCCGGATTCCGGCATCATTGACCTTGTAGAGGATGTCGTCCAGGGGCTCGTTGGCGTAGATGCCGACCGTCGCCGAGCGGTTCATGGCGGCGGCGACGTCCATCAGATTCCAAGCCGGGGCGTTGTCCGCCCAGATCCCGATCCGGTCTTTTTCCTTCAAGTCCAGCGCGGCCAGATGAGCGGCGACGCACCGTGCCTCTTGGAGGAAGGCCGAGAGTGTCGTGATTCGGGTGTATGCCCCGCCGACCTCCTTGGTGAGAAGGGCTGGGGCGTCGGGGAAAATCTTTGCCGCCGCAAAGAGCGCCTCCACAAGGTGGGGCGCCGAGGCGATATCGGGGTGCAGGCGTCCCATCGCGGCGCCTATTATTTGGCGCCTGGCCCCTGATGCAATGGGGATTCGGCCGACGACGTCCAGGGAACGTGGATTTTGGCGCAATTCGCTTAACTTTTTCCATACTGCAGTGTTATATAGGACACGCATGCAGCGGTTTTTGCGAGGCCTGTTCGGTGCGGCGGTTCTGATCCTTGCGGCTCGGGCCCTGGGGGAGCCGCCCCCTGCGGACGAGATTTACGCGCGGGTGCATGCCGCAATCGTCCGGATCGAGGCCTTTGTCGGGAGCAGTGGATTCTATTACGGGACCGGGTCAGTCATCTCGCCTGACGGGATCATTCTCACCTCGACGACGGTCGTTCCGCCCGAAGCCCGGCACATTGACGTGTTCTTTCATGATGGAACGCGCGCGAGGGCCAAGAAGCTCCTCGTCCACCAGGAGGCCGAGTTAGCGCTTGTGTATGTGGAGCGGCCGGAGAAAGAGAAATCGCCTCCGCCGTATCTCTCATGGGGGGATTCAGACGCGGTTCGCGTAGGGGACCCCAGCTACACGGCGGGAGATTTCTGGAACAGTATCATTTCAAGCGCCCGGGTCGGGATCAGCCAGGGGGTCGTCAGCGGCCGTTACGCTTTGATGGAGCGTGTCCCGACCGAGACGCTCCCGGTCTATCTGGGAGAGGTGATCGAGACCTCGGCCTCCATGAATCGGGGGGGGGACGGAGGCCCGCTCCTGGATGGCGACGGGCGCCTCATCGGTCTCATGAGTCTCAACATGTCGCCGGTCCGCTTCCAGGGTGTGGCGGTCCCATCGAATGTCTTGAGGGATAGGATCCAGCGGATGATGGAGGAGATCGACCCTGAGCGTCGGGAAACGTTGGCCCTGGTTTTTCCGGCGCGCGCCGAGACCCCCGCCGGGGTCCAGGAGGATCCGCTGGCGCGGTGGGCGCGCGAACGCTCGCGGAGCCTCGTGCGCCTCAAGATCCATCGCGGGGAGCCTCCTCCAAAGCCTCCTTCGCCTCGCGCGCCGCCGATGCCGGAGGGGATGGGGCCTCCGCCGCCGGTCTCGAAGGGGTTCCAGAAGATGCTCGAAGCGAGGCCGGAACTTCCGGTCACGGCTGTCCTTTGGGACGACGCCGGGCGCCTTCTCACGACCTGCTACAACATCGAGCATGCGGACGGCCCCATCCTGGCGGAGACCGCGCCGGGCGTCTGGGAACCGTGCGAGACGGTCGGCTGGTGCAAGGATCTGGACCTCGCACTGCTTGCGGCGGGGCGCGACATCGGGGATCCGATTCCCCGGGCTCCGGAAAAAACCCTGGCTGTCGGCGATACGATAGCCGTGGTGGCGGCAAATCCCCATGACGGCGGGGAGCGGCACACCGTCGAGACCGGGATCGTGAGCGCGACGCGCCGCATCTTCCATACGCGATGCCAGCTGGACGTCCGCACGGCGCATGCCGATTCCGGCGGAGCGGTGATCGATGGCGTAGGGCGTTTCGTCGGGCTCTTGGCGCATGTGAAGCCTGATTCCGTACAAGGGGTGATCTCCGGGGTCAGCTTCATGACGCCGCTTCACAAGATCCTGGAGATGGAGCCCAAGCTCATGGCCGGCGAGAAAATCGAGGCGACCCCGCGGCCTTTCCTGGGGTTCGGCCCCTCGATGAAACCGACCGATCGCGGGATACGGGTCGAGATGGTGGTCCCAGGCTCAGCCGCCCAAAGGGGGGGGCTCCAGGCTGACGACGTGATTCTCGCCTTCGACGGCGTTCCGGTGAGCGGCTTTGTGGAAGTCTATGACATCGTCCAAAACTGTCGGGTGGGCCAACGCGTGAAGCTAAAGATTCTGCGCGCTGACAAAGAGATTGACATGGAGTTTGAG
>SBBH01000058.1 GCA_005239795.1 Planctomycetales bacterium | reverse complement strand
GTGGGGGACGTACGGGTGGATTGGGCGAATCGAGAAGCGCTTGAAGCGTGCGTTGGCACCGAGAAAGCCAGGAAGGCCGCGCAAGGCGCAGGGGTAAAATAGTATACTGTCCCTTATTTTCCTTATTCCTCTCCTCCAGAGATCCCCATCGCGGCGATCTCCTGGGGTTTCACGCGGCCGGCGTCGAACTTCTTGGCGGCGCTCATCATTTTCTCGATCGTCGGGCCGAACGGCGCTGGAGCGCCTTTGGCACCCAGGCGCGTCGGCGGCACGAAGCGCAAGGGGTTGAGGCGCGCCACCACGAACGGCTTCAAGTATCCCCGGTTGAACCCGGCGGCCTTGAGCCGCGCCACGCAGTCGATAACAAGCGCGTCGAGCGCGAGGAGGTGTTTGGCGCGCCCGGCGCGCTCCGCAAGCGACGCGGCGATCGGCGACTGGGCGAACGCCTCGCACCGGCGCACCACCGGCAGGTAGGCGCCGCCCGAAAAGCGCCCGTGGGCCTCATAGCAAAGGCCGATCGTCAGGAAAGCCGGCTGCTCGAACTCGAACGCCCAGGTCTCCTCCGGTTTTTTCGCCGACGCCGGGTCCTCCGCGAGGGCCCGCGCCATCCGGATCACCTCGAGCGACCGGTCGCGCAGGTTGTGCGCCTTCTCGGTATTCAAGGCCAGGATCCGGAAGGCGATGTCCGGCTCCGGCACGATGAGCGCCACCACGGCGCGCGCCCCCATCTCCTTCAAGGCCGCCAGACGGTGCATGCCGTTCGGTGTCCAATACCCCCCCGCGTGAGGCGTTGCGATGATCGGATCCAGAAAACGGTCGATCTTCTGGATGACGGCCTCGAGGCGCGCCACATGCGTCTCGGAGAGATCCCGCTGGTAGGGGGTCGGGGCGACCTTTGCCGTGGGAAGCGCCGCCAGGACCACCCAAGATCCGCCGTACGGCTCGCGGTAGGTGGCCAGGACCGCCCCGCCGTCGGCGTCGATACGGCGTGAGAGATCCTGCACGGCGGCGGGCCGCTCCTCCGACGGCGCGCACACTTCAGCCGCTAAAAGTCCCGGGCGCTCCGCTAGAGCCTTTTTTCTTTTTCTGGGAGTTTTTCGGGAGGCCGCCGGCATCCATCGAGCATAGAACTTCGCGCCCCCCCCATCAATACGCTACGATGAGCCCCGCTGATGAGACCAGGCCGCGGCGCGCACGCTCATTCGCACGACGGGATCGGCACGCACTGCCATGGGATCGTCGACCCGCAGATCGCGGCCTCCGCGCAGGGCCTGCGGGCGGTCACCTGGGGATTTGTCGGGCTCTCCCTGACGGCCCTCCTGCAGATGGCGGCGGTCTGGCTCTCGGGGAGCGTCGCGCTCCTGGCGGACACCATCCACAACATCGGCGACGCGGCGACAGCGATCCCTCTCTGGATCGCCTTCACGCTCGACCGGGCCAAACCCAACCGCCGCTTCCCGTTCGGCTACGGGAGGCTCGAGGATCTGGCCGGTGTCGCGATCGTCCTCACGATCCTGGCGAGCGCCGCCCTCGCAGGCTTTGAGTCGATCCGCCGAATCTTCCATCCGCGCGAGGTGACACACCTCCCGGCGGTCGCGGCGGCGGCCCTGATCGGATTTTTAGGGAACGAACTCGTCGCGTTCTATCGAATGAAAATGGGAAAAAAAATACAAAGCGCGGCCCTCGTGGCCGACGGCTACCACGCGCGCGTGGACGGATTCACGAGTCTCGGGGTCCTTGCGGGCGCCGCCGGGGTCTGGCTCGGATTCCCCCTGGCCGATCCGCTGGTGGGGCTGGTCATCACCGCCCTGATCCTGTGGATCGTCTGGAAATCGGCCAAGACCGTCTTTACGCGGATGCTCGACGGTGTGGAACCGGAGACGCTCGAGACGATACGCCATGCCGCCGCCCACGTGCCACAAGTGGCCTCCGTCGCGGGGGTGCGCGCCCGATGGGTCGGCCACCGCCTCCACGCTGAGGTCAACATCGCCGTAGAGCCCGAGATGACAGTGGCCGAAGGGCACGCCGTCGCCAAGGCTGTGAGCCGCGAAATCTCCCACCACCTGACCCACATGGACCTGGCGACCATCCACGTGGAGCCGACCGGCGCCTCTTGCGAGAATCGCCACGAACACTCGACGGGATGTACTTGAAGAAGTGCTAAGTGCTGAGTTTAGGAAAAGGCTCAGGACTCAGGACTTTCCACTCAGGACTTCTGTCTAATACGCTTTCGCCATTAGGACGCGCTGGCGGCTGGGCTTGCCGGTGAAAAGGCACCGTCCCTCGCCGCGAAAAGCCTCGGGAGTCTGGTCCGCCAAAGGTATGCAGCGGATCGAGGTTTCGAACCGCTGGGCCATCGCCTCCTCGTCCGCGGCCGAGCCCGCCCAGTGGACCCAGGCGAACCCCCCGCCCTCCTCCTTGAAGAAGCGCTCGTAGTCGGCCAACGTTTCGATGGCCCGCGTGCGCAGGGCCTCGGCGGCGCGTGCCCTCGCCAAAAGATCGTCCTGCATCTGAACCAAGATCGCGGGGACCCCCTCCAGGACCTGGGCGCGGGGAAGGAAGCTCTTTCGCTTGGCACGGGACTCCGCCTCCTTCCCCGGGAGCGCCTCCTTCAGGAACCGGCGCACAAGGCACAACTGCCCCTTCTCGAGGTCCTTGGGGCCCACCTCGATCCGCAGGGGAACCCCCTTGCGCTCCCACTCGTAGAACTTGGCGCCAGGCTGCATCTCCTCGCGATCGTCGAGTTTTGCCGCCACCCCCTGGGCCTTGAGGCGCTCAAACACCAGGCCTGCCTCGGCGGCGACGCGCGCCTTCTCGGCGTCGTTCTTGTAGATCGGGACGATCACCGCCTGGATAGGCGCGAGCTTCGGGGGACAGACGAGCCCCTCATCGTCGCTGTGTGTCATGACGAGCGCCCCCACCAGGCGCGTGCTCACCCCCCAGCTCGTGGCGTAGGGGTGTTCGAGCTGTCCCTGGCGGTTCAGGAATTTCACGTCGGCGGCGCGGGCGAAAGTCTGCCCCAGGTAATGGCTGGTTCCCGCCTGCAGGGCCTTGCCGTCCTGCATCATCGCCTCGATCGAGAGGCTCTCGACGGCCCCGGGGAACCGCTCCCCCTCGGACTTGACGCCCCGCACCACCGGCATCGCCATGACGCGCTCGGCGAAGTCGGTGTAGACGTCGAGGATCAGCCGCGCCTCGTGCCGGGCCTCCTCTTCCGTGGCGTGCGCGGTATGCCCCTCCTGCCAGAGGAACTCGGCAGTGCGCAGGAAGAGGCGCGTGCGCATCTCCCACCGGCAGACATTCGCCCACTGGTTGATGAGGAGGGGCAGGTCGCGGTAGCTCTGAATCCAGCTTTTGTACTGCTGCCAGATGATCGTCTCGCTCGTGGGGCGCACCACCAGGGGCTCCTCGAGCTTCGCCTCGGGGTCGACCACCACCTCGCCGCCGACGGATTTCAAACGATGGTGCGTGACGACCGCGCACTCCTTGGCAAATCCTGCGGCGTGCTTCTCCTCCTGGACGAGAAGTTTTAAGGGGATGAACAGGGGGAAGTAGGCATTAACGTGCCCCGTCGCCTTGAAGCGGTCGTCGAGCTCCCCCTGCATCTTCTCCCAGATGGCGTAGCCGTGGGGGCGGATCACCATGCAGCCGCGCACCGCCGAGTGCTCGGCGAGCTGGGCATGGCGCACGACATCCAGATACCACTGGGCGTAATCCTTCGCGCGGGGGGCGATTGCGGCTTGCGCGCTTTTTTCTTCCCCGGCACCCATGTGGCAAGAAGTATAACCGCGGTTTGACACGGCCGGGCACCGGTTGTACGTTGACTGTTGGCGTGAAACGCGAAACTGGCGGAGAAGAGCAACGTCGTTCGTCGTTCGCAGACCGAACGGCGGGAGACGGGCTCCGTCCTGAGCGAGCCCTTCGGCGCGGCCGGCGAAGCCGGCCTGGCTCAAGGCAAGTCGAAGGGTTCACGCTCATCGAGATCCTCGTCGTGATCTCGATCATCGGATTCCTGGCGGCGATGGTGGTCCTCGTCGTCCCCTTGGTGCTCTCAGACGCCAAGAAAAAAGCAACGACAGCGACCTTGGGAAAGCTCAAGCTGGCCTTGGTCCAATATCATTCTGAATTCGGCCACGACCCCCATGGGGAGACCTACACCGACCCGGGCAATGTCGCCGCACTGGACCAAACGGGGTCTGCCTACTGCCTCTGGACGGGGTATGGGCTGGACGCCTCCGGCGGGGGAACCTTCGACAACATGAAGGCGCCGCTCCCGGGAAAGATCGCAAATCCTCAGGGAAAGCTGGTCGATTTCCTGGAAGAAAAGGGTCTGTCGTTTGCGGGGGACGACACCTACAAGCAATGGTGCCTTGACGCCTGGGGGAACCGGATTCTCTACGGCCTCTGGCGTCCGCCGTCCTCCACCTCCCCCTACGAACCCTATTTTGTCCTGACCTCCCAGGGAGACGACCAGACGAATCCAGCGGATGATATCGTGGTGAAGGGGAACGAATGAAAAGCGCTCGAAGCGAGCTTCCGGCGAACGACGATTCACGATCCACAATCCACGATCCACGATCCACGGCACCTGCCCTGAGCGAACTCCCCGCGCAGAGCGCGGGACGAATCGAAGGGTTCACGCTCGTCGAACTGATCGTCGTGATCTCCATTATGATCCTCCTGGCAGGGATGGCGATCCCAGCCTTTACGACCCTCTTCAAGGGGGGTCAATTGCGCGACGGCACACAGAACATCGAGATGGCGTTCAGGCAGGGGCGGCTCCAGGCGACAACCCGCTACCGCCCCGTCATGGTGCGCCTTGTGCCTTTCATCAAAACCGAGAGCGGCAAGGCGGTGGACGACACGATCAAGTCGACCGACATCACTCGCTGGAAGATCGAGATCGTCGACTCCGACGGCGACGGCGACTACGTCACCGATGAGGATGGCAACAATCTCGACTTCCTGCCGTGGGCCGCCGCAGACTGCCCGACGTTTACCAATCCGGACCCCACCAAACAGCCCCCGGTAGGAATCATCCAGGGCGAGACCAGCCCCGGCGTATGGCACACGCATCCCCTTCCCCTTGGCGAGGAGGACGACAAACTGATCGAATCGTTCGAGTTCCCTGACAAGATCTATCCGCGCGCCGGAACCCACCCGAATTGGAGTGTCGACTTCGGCGTCTTTGTCTTCGAAGCCAATGGAAGCTGCCGGATCTGGAAGGCCGACGCCACCGGGGTCATCGACAACGAGACGACAGCGGACTTCAAGATCCTCGACGCCCAGGGGCGCCCCACCAAGTACGACTTCCGCATCGACGACCCACACTTAGGGGATTCGGCCTATTGCGACATCATCCCGACAACCGGGGTCATCAACGTCGTCATTGCCCCTTCCCCTTAGAGTCTTGACGACATGCCGCCCCTCTCCTACTTTTAGACGGTGCAAAGACGATGCTTAATCTAAGAGTTGCCGAAAGAGGGTTCACACTCATCGAGATCCTGATCGCGATGGCGGTCTTCCTGATCGGCGTCGTGGCGATCATCGGGGTCTTCCCCGAGGGGATCCGGACCACCTCCAAATCGGTCGACGACGCGGTCGCCGGCTACCTCGCGCAGTCGGTCCGCGACGCGATCGTCGACGCCATCCGCCACAACGTGAAGGACGAAGAGAACGACAATCCGAACGACGGCTATTTCATCCGCTGGTTCCACGACGGTCTCCCGGCGACGGGGGCCACCTTCCGCCTGGCGCGGACATTTCTGGCCGACGCCACGGATCCCACGCAATGGGGGGACGCGGCCGGAACACGATACAACATCCCCGATTATTTCGGTGGGGCCACCACTTCATTCTTCACACCGGGATCGTGGGATTACGCCGGCCCACCCAATCCTAACGCAACGGGAGCCGGCGGTGGGATGCTGACCGCCGGCCCTCAGCGCGTGACGCTCAACCGTGGATGGTGGTTCCCCGATCAGTGTCTCTCGACGGACAAATTCGGAACGGCCGCGGGTGAAGCCGCCTCCCTCTGCAACGCGAATACCCCCTCGGGCGGCGCCCTCGCGACCGATGCGGCCCTGCGCAACAACAACGGCGTCGAGGTGGTGCGTCTCGGGACGCTCACCGGTACGACCAGCACCACCGCTATCACCGGCCCCCTCTCGGGGAATAGGAACATCGACTTTCCCGATCCCCTGGCGCTCTATTCGTTCCAGTTCATCTGCCAGATCGCAAACGACCTGACACCCGGCGGGGACAGAGTTGACGGCGACCCGACCAACTACATCCCCTGTACGCCGTTCCCAAGCGAATACGACCTGATCCCGAACGCGTTCTATCCGGATGGCCCGCCGCCCGGAGCGCTGAGCCCACCGTCAAAATACCAGGACCGTGTCATGAAAGACATGCGGCCAGGCCTGGCGAGCATCACCATCTTCCCGTTCAAGAACTGGCGGTCCGGCATGACAGGGCTTGAGGGAACCACACAGACACAAGTCGACCGCGACGAGGCGCGCGAGCAGAACTGCGTGCACCTGACCCAGATCCTCGCCAGCTTCACGCAATGAGAGCCATGCGCCAACCTTTTCGTTTTTCACGCACCACGCACCACGCACCACGCACCACCGGCTTCACCATCGTCGAACTGATGGTGGCCATCGCCCTGATGCTGATGCTCATGGGGGTCGCCGTCTTTATCTTTTCCTTCGCTGTCAAGATCTTTACACGCTCGAGCGCCGAAACGCAGATCTATCAGACAGGTCAGATCGCCATGGAAATCTTGAGAAACGAGATCCAGGCCTGCCGCCCCCTCCTGACGCCGGAGGGGTTCCCGAATAACCAGCAGATGGTCGTGGCGTTCGATGCGGTCGCTACCGTCGGCCAGGACCCCTGGCGCTTCGACAGACTCTCCTTCCGCACCATGACCGCCGACCCTGCCATCCCCTCCCAGAATGTCGAGCGGTGGGTGGTCTACTGGGTCCAGGGAGGGAGTAAGACCCCTCCCGGTACGCCCGGGACCCTGATGCGGTATATCTCGCCGGGCCAGATCCCCCCTGCCACCAGCAGTGGGGAAATCGCCAACGTTGCGGGGATCCCGGCCATGCAGGGAGAACCAAAACCGTCATCAGACTGGGGCGGCGCCGATTGGATCAAGGAAGGGGGGGAACTCTGCCAGAATGTCAGTTTCTTCGGCGTGGAGGTCTTCTACGACCCCGACCAAAATTCAGATACCACCGGCCTTTTCTTCGACAACGGCGCAAACAATGCCACCGGAATCAAGGGGTACGATTCCCCCGCCAATGGCCCTGGCTTGGATTACGACAGCGCTCTTTACGACCCCTTTGTCCCCATCGTAGGCTCCCTCTCGGGCCTCTTTCTAAACTCCACGCAGTACAAGGACCCCGCGGACAACCCGACCTACAACGTGTACACCACGGGGGCGGACGTCGACAATCCTAAGATCAAGCTCCCCTCCCAACTGCGCATCACCTTGCGCGTCCAAGACGACAAAAACCCTCCGAGTCAGCGCCGCACGATCCAGGAGCAGATCTGGATCCCGATGGCGGATTGAGCGGATTCATGAAACCGATGCGGCTGGCGTTTCTGGCGGCGGCTCTCCTGACCCCCCTGGCCCTGTGCGCGGGACCCGGCGGAGGATTGGGCGGGCTCTTCGGCGATGCGATGCAGACAAAATACACCGTGCTCGAAATCACGCGCAAAGGGGAGACGCCGACCTACGAATCGGTCGATAGCAAAAAAAGCAAGGAAAGAATCGAGGAGATCGAGAGGGAAGATGCCGAGGCCAAGAAAGAAGCCAAGAAGAACAAGGAAAAATTCTACCCGCGCTCCGTCACGGTCGTGAAAACGAATCTCAAGGAAGAGGATGCCGACAAGCTCATCGAGGAACTCACAAAGAAGGCCGAGGAGAAGGCCGCAAAAGAAGCCGAAAAAAAAGAGAAGAAGAAATAATTCCCCGCAACACCCCAAGGCCTGCCGCAAAATATCTTAGAGGGAAAGCCACGCACGCTCCCCAGGCGGCTCTGTCGCCGGTCGCCCGGAACGTCCGCACCGCAAACGGCAACTGCAACGCCCCGGCCGACAGGAGCGCCGCCACAGCTCCGCCCGGCGCGGCCCACCCCAAAACGGCCGCAACCCCCAACAACCCCCAGGTCAGAAGCATCTCGAGAGCCGTGCTGCAATCCTGTGGGTATAGGAAAAGCGCCGGCGTGCCGCTCCGGTATTTCCCGTAGGCGTACTGGCGCGCCAGATATCCGGCCAGAGTCGGCTTGTAGCGGTGGCGCGCGCGCGCGGCGGGGGTGAAGCGTAGGCGCCACCCAGCCTGCCGGACGCGCACGTTGAACTCGCTGTCGAGGCTGGCGTTCACAAGATCCTCGCGGAAGCGCTCCACCCTCTTAAAAACCTCCCGGCGATAGACCGCCGCCGCCGATGTGATATGCAGAACGTCGGCGGCCTGGGTTGGGAAGCGCCGCGCCACCTCGTAGCCGGCCAGGCGAGCGATCCAGGGATCTTGAGGGTCGGGCTGTAAAACCCCGCCGCACCCTCCCACCGTCCCGTCGGCGCCCAATTCCGAGAGCGCCGCCGACAGCCATCCTGGCTCCGGCACCACGTCCGCCTCCACGATCGCCACGAACGCGGGGAGATCCTCAGGAGAGCGGCCGCCCAAAAGGGCCGCCAACCCTGTGTTC